>JANPOX010000455.1:0-7188 GCA_031428235.1 Bacteroidia bacterium
GGCACCTTTACTCAATAAATAAATCTGGTGAAGATGGACCAAATCCAACAAGTTTTATGTTTGATAAATCTATAGACTATGAATTGGTTGGGAAAGTTAAAGAAGGAAAGACTTTAAAAGAGTATGATAAACAGTTTTTAATGAATGTTGCTTTTTTTAAACATACCGCTACTTTCACACAACGCATTAAATTAAAATCAGAAAAAAAAGTTTCTATTAAGGGGAAATACGAATTTCAGGCCTGCACCGAAGAGAAGTGTATTTTTCCACCGGCAGATGATTTTGAATTTCAATTACAGGGAAGCGGTTCCTGTTTAGGCTCTTCAACTTCTTCAACTTCGTCATCAAGTATCGAAACAAGCAGTAGTGTTAAAGAAGCTAATTGTGTTTGCGACACGCAAGCTATTTTATCTTTAATTCACGCTAAGGATACGCAATCCGGTATGCAAATAGAATCTGTTGCCCCTGTTATTAAAGAAGCGCCTTCTCCACAGGAAGAAGAACGTTCTTTCTGGGGAATTTTTATTGCAGGGTTTATCGGAGGATTAGCAGCTTTACTAACGCCCTGCGTATTTCCTATGATTCCAATGAATGTGAGTTTTTTTACAAAGCAAAGTAAAACCAAAGCACAGGGAATCCGTAACGCGTTGCTGTACTCGGTTTCTATTATTGTTTTATATGTTGGTTTAGGCTTGGGTGTTACTTTAATTTTCGGAGCAGGGGCTTTACATTCTTTATCCACAAACGTATGGTTCAATCTTGCTTTCTTTTTATTGTTGTTGATTTTTGCGATGTCTTTCCTTGGGGCTTTTGAAATAACATTGCCAAGCAGCTTTGTAAATAAAATTGATGCTAAATCTGATAAAGGTGGTTACCTGGGTATATTCTTTATGGCTTTTACCTTAGCCTTGGTTTCTTTTTCATGCACCGGACCAATCATTGGAACCTTGTTAGTACAAGCTTCTTCTACGGGCAATATTTCCGGACCTTTCTTTGGCATGTTTGGATTTGCTTTAGCATTGGCTTTACCATTTGGTTTATTCGCAGCTTTCCCGGGTTGGCTAAACTCCTTACCACAATCTGGTGGTTGGTTAAATGCAGTGAAAGTGACCTTAGGGTTTTTAGAATTGGCATTGGCTTTAAAATTTGCTTCCAATGCTGATTTAGTTGTGCAGGCAGGAATTTTGACGCGTGAAGTATTTATCGGATTGTGGATCGTGATTTTTGCTTTGTTAACCATGTATTTAGTAGGCATGTATAAAACTTCCCATGACAGTGATCTAAAGCATGTATCGGTTGGACGTTTATTTATCGCTATAGCTTCTTTCTTTTTAACGATTTATTTAATCCCTGGAATGTGGGGTGCGCCTTTGAAACTGCTATCAGGGATTTTACCACCTTTGGAATATTCGGAGTCTCCACACGGTTTTGGAAATATGATAAAAGGCACCGAAGCATCTGTTTCCATGGATACTGAATATGGAAAATTTATGGAAGTGAATAAGAATGGGATTGTACATTTTAAAAATGATTACGAACACGCACTTGCATATGCGAAAAAAGTAGGTAAGCCTTTATTAATTGATTTTACAGGACACGCTTGTGCTAATTGCCGTAAAACAGAAGATTATGTATGGCCGGATCCTGAAGTAACTAAACATTTGAATAACGATGTGGTATTGGTTTCACTTTACGTGGATGATAAACGCGAATTGGATCCAAAAGATTATATGACGGTTCAATGGTACGGCAAAGAAAGACAGATCACTGATATTGGGGATAAATTTAAATACATGGAGGAGAAAGTTTATGGACAAAGTACCCAGCCGTTATACGTTCTAGTGGATGGCAATGAAAAGGTGTTGGCACCCATCCGTGGATATAATCCAAGCATACCTGAATATATCACCTGGTTACAGGAAGGAATCAGCAAATATAAAAAGTAAATGCGGTTTGTTGTCCAACGTGTTTCCGAAGCATCTGTAACAATAGCCGCTACAGTGTATTCAGAGATTCAAAAAGGTTTTCTAGTATTAATAGGTATTGAAGAATCAGATTCTAAAGAAGATGCAGATTGGTTATGTAGTAAATTAATTGCTCTAAGAATTTTTAGTGATGCGGATGATAAAATGAATTTGTCATTGCAAGATATTAATGGCGATGTATTATTAGTTTCTCAATTCACTTTATTTGCTTCCACAAAAAAGGGAAACCGCCCTTCATTTATCAGATCAGCGAAACCGGATCTCGCAATACCGCTTTACGAATATAGTATAGAACAACTTTCACGCCTCCTTAATAAACCAATTAAAACAGGGCAGTTTGGAGCCGACATGAAAATTGCTTTAATCAATGATGGCCCGGTCACTATTTTAATGGATAGTAAGAATAGGGAGTAATTACCTTTTGCATTAAAGGAATACCTTATAATTCAGTGATTAATGTAATTTCTTTCTTATGGAGTGTATAAATAAACTGTTTTTCACAGATACCTTTGTTAAGTCCTGAAGCTTCTTTCAAGACATAAATAATAGAACATGAAAACAAATTTACTTTTAGCGCTGGCAACAGTTTCGCTTTTTACACCCAAGATTATTTTTTCACAGGCACCTCCATTAGGAACCGCTGCTGAATTCGCACTTTTCTCTACCAACGGAGCTGTTACAAATATGGGTATTTCTCATGTTACAGGAAATGTTGGCACTAACAATGGTTCCAGTACCGGATTCGGAAACGTAAATGGTGTGATGAATGATGCTAATGGAGCAAGCGCACAATGTGCCGCTGATCTTTTAATAGCCTATAACCAATTAAACGCAACAACTCCAACTCCAGGGTTTTTTCCAGCTTCTTTAATGGGAAATGGCGACACACTTATTGCAGGTGTTTATCAGGTAGCCGGTGGAGCAACTTTAAACCTTAATCTATTTTTAGATGCTAAGGGTAATTCAAACGCTGTATTTATTTTTCAGGTACAGGGTGCATTTTCTGCTAACGCTGCCGCTAAAGTAAAATTGGTTAATGGGGCAAAAGCCTGTAATGTTTTCTGGAAAGTTGAAGGGTTGGTAAGTTTAGCAGCAGGAGTTTCTATGAAGGGAACAATCATTGCTAATAATGCTGCTGTTAATATTAATACTGGCGACACGCTTGAAGGAAGAGCATTCTCTACAGCAGGTGCAATTAATACAAATGGTGTTTTGGTATATACTCCAATCGGTTGTGGAAGCCCAACATTAAATGGCCCAGTAGCCCCTGTATTAGGCGCGGCTGCTTGTTATGCTGTGTTTTCAGGAAATGGTGCGGTTTCAAATACGGGCGTAACATATTTAACAGGTGATGTTGGAACGCAAGTTGGTTCAACAACAGGATATAATCCTTTGTTTGTTAATGGAACTATTCATCCGATTCCTGATGGTTCTACTGCGCAAGCGGCTTCAGATCTTTTATTGGCATATGGTTACTTAAATACTTTACCTCATGATATTGAATTATTATATCCTGCACAATTTGGAAATAATTTAGTGTTAACTCCTCACACTTATTTATTGAATGCAGCTACTGTATTTACTGATTCACTTTACCTTGATGCGCAGGGAAATCCAAATGGTGTTTTTGTTTTGAAATTAAATGGTGCACTTTCTACAAGCACTTACTCAAAAGTGAAATTAATTAATGGCGCACAAGCAAAAAATGTGTATTGGAAAATTGAAGGTGCTGTGAGTATTAATAATTACTCTGTATTTAAAGGAACTATCATTTGTAACAACGGAGCACTTGGTGCTATTAATACAGGAGTTCAAATTGATGGAAGAGCTTTAACAACAAATGGTGCATTAAGTACTACAGCTGCAACAGTTACAGCACAAACTATTCCTAACAATTGCGCTTCAGTTGGTATTCATGATTATGCAGGAAGTAATGCAGGTCTTCAAATTTTTCCAAATCCATTTTCTTCTCAGGTAACTGTCAAGATGACTGAGATATCTCAGGATATTAAAATGGAATTTAAGATGTATGATTTATTAGGGAAAGAAGTTTATTCTAAAATCCTTACGGAAGAATCTACACAAATGGAAATTGCTGGTCTTGAAAAAGGATTATATTTCTATAAAATTTATAAATCAAATACACTTTTCCAATCAGGTAAAATGATTGCTGAATAATTAATATTTTTTTTAAATTGAAAGCCTCTTTAAGAAATTAAAGGGGCTTTTTTTCGTTTCGGGAAAGGGCAGGAGCAGAAAACACCTTTTCGTGATAACAAGCGAAGATTTTATTCCGGTAAGCGGAGGATTTTTAAAGACCCCATGAATTCATTTTTGAACCTAAAAATGATATTGATCCAATGGTAAGCCATCCAGAGTCTGCTTTTTTAATTTTTAAATTTGTTTAACTTCGTTTTGTGCCTTCCCGAAAGGATTGATAGGCGCGTAAATGTGCAAAAATTGATATAATATATTGTATATTGTGAAACTATTATTTTTTCTTCTCGTAACATCATTACGTAGGCGAGCTGCATAGCATAGTTAAGTATTCAAGATAATGACCCGAAAATTAGTTACATGAAGAAAAAATTACACTTATACCTTATCTTTCTGGTTTGCTTCATCAAAACAACTTCGTTTGTTGCACAGATAAATTCCCGTGAGGATAAAAAACTATTTTTCAAAGCCGATAATGCTTTTGATTCCGGGAATTATTTTGAGGCATTGAAAATGTATAAATCGCTTTATGCAATTGACAGCACTAACGATGAATTGAATTATAAACTAGGTGTATGTTATTTTCAATTAAAAAAATACAGATATGAATCAAAAAGGCATTTTGAAAAAACTTCGTCACTCTCTTTCCCGGAAACTAATTATTACCTGGGCCTTTTGAACCATCTGTCAACTAATTTCCCTGCCGCAATAAATTATTTCCATGAGTATATTAAACATAGTAGAGACAACAATGAACATTCTGCTAAAGAGATCGAATATTTGGTTGAAAAATGTCACGTGGCCGCCTTGCTTGTGGCTAATCCGGATAAAACGATTAAAATAGAAAATCTTGGGGCTACAATAAATACAGAATACGCAGAATATGCGCCACTGATCCCTGCCGAAGAAAATTTTATAGTATTCACCTCACGAAGGAAAAACCTAATTTATCAAAATACGGATGTTATGGGAGATTATTTTGAAGATATGTACGTTTCCCAAAAAAACGGAAAGGATTGGTTACAGCCTTTGATGCTAGATACTTCTGTAAATAAAACTTACCACGATGCAGGAACTGGTTTATCGGCTGACGGAGAAAAATTATTGTCTTATCATACCAGCCCTGACCTTATCCGTGGTCATATTTACGAAAGCAAATTGCAAGACGGAAAGTGGACATTGCCTCTCTTTTTGCAGGCAAATGTTAATTCGGAAGAATATATAGAAACGAGCGCCTGTTATTCGCCAGATGGAGAAATGATTTTTTTCTCAAGTAACCGGCCGGGAGGCTATGGAGGCAAAGATTTGTATGCAGTAAAAAAAGCACCTAACGGAAATTGGGCAATGCCTTTTAATTTAGGGTCTACAATTAACACTAAATATAATGAAGATGCACCTTTTGTGCATCCGTCAGACAATGTTTTGTTTTTCAGTTCGGAAGGACATAAAAATATGGGCGGATATGACATCTTTAAATCCACATACGACGAACATGGGAAATTTACATCACCTGAAAATTTAAATTATCCTATAAATGGAGTGGATGATGACATATTTTTTGTTTTAAGCACGGATGCTTCAACCGGATATTTCTCTACTATGAGGCCAGGTGGTTTCGGTTCATATGATATTTATAGTGTGTTTTTTCCGGATAATAATATTCCGTTGAACGTTTATAATATTCATGTTAAAGACGAAGAGGGAAATATTATTAAAAATGTTGAAATTAGACTGACAGATAGAAGTAAAAAAGAAATTTTCGGAGAATATAATTCAAACAAAGAAACAGGAAAGATCATCGTCATCTCAAAACCCGAAAAATTATTCAGGATTACTATTGAGTCAAACGGATATGAGCCATTAATCCTTAATTCTGTTCTATTGGATAAAGAAACAAGCCTTACTTTTAATTTAACGAAAAAGCGTCAAAAATAAAAAGCGGCAAATTCAAGTTTTGATTTGCAACACTGTTTCAAAGGTTAGGATATTTACTTTATGTAATTTTAATTTTCAAAGAAGAAAAAATCAACTCGCCTTAATCTCTTCAATTATCAATTGAATGGAAGTCGTTCCTCTGAACTCATTCACTTTTATTTTGTAAACAATGTCAACTGGAATGTTGCGTTTAAAGAAATTTAAAAAATCACCTTTATTAAAACCTATGGCTTCAACTCTGGTAAGTTTGGTATTTGGCTGGTATACTTCAATTTTTAAATGATTATTTCCCACCAGCTTCGCAAAGCCTGTATCTAGCACACCACGGCTGCAAAAAATGGGAGTCATGTTGTGCGGGCCATGCGGAGCGAACTGATTTAAAATGCGAATTAATTTCTCATTGATATCATCCAGTAAAATTTCCAAATCAATTTCCACTGTTGGAACTAACATTTCCGGTTTGATTGTCCTGGAAACTTCATGTTCAAAAGCATCAATAAATGATTTGATGTTTTCAGTTTTAAGAGAAAGGCCGGCTGCGAATTTGTGTCCGCCGAACTGTTCCAATAAGTGGCTACAATTTTCAATGGCCGTGTATACATCAAAATCTTTTACGCTGCGCGCTGAACCGGTGGCCATTCCGTTTGATTCCGTTAGAATAATGGTTGGTTTGTAATAACGTTCGATCATGCGCGAAGCAACAATTCCTACAACACCTTTATGCCAAGAAGGATTAAACAACACGGTTGATTTTTTGAAAGGCGTGATAGGATCTCGGTCAAGCGTTTCATAAGCCTCATCGGTGATACTGATGTCTATATCACGACGTGTCAGATTGGTCTCATTTATTTTTTTTGAAAATTCAGTGGCCTCATCGGTACTACTAATTAATAATTCCACTGCTTTTGAACCATGTTCAATTCTTCCTGCGGCATTGATGCGTGGAGCAATGGTAAACACTAATGTGTTAATGTCCAGTTCCTTTTCCTGTTTGTTAAGCGCCAGCAAAGCTTTTAAACCCGGACGAGGATCCGCGTTCAGTTGCTTCAAT
>JANPOX010000456.1:0-2569 GCA_031428235.1 Bacteroidia bacterium
TAAAAAAAAGAACAAAGAAACGGGTCATTAAATCATGTTTAATTTGGCCAATAATTCATCACGGTACGAACCGCCGATGGGTATCACTTTTTTATTTTCCTCCAACACAACTGTCTGATTTTCAATTGTTTGTATTTTATCAATACGGGCAATGAAAGAACGGTGAACGCGGATAAAATCCCCGTTATCCAATTTCTTTTCAATGTCCTTCATAGTGGAATGAATAGTGTAGCGAGTGTATTGAGTGTTTAAAACCACATAATCTTTCAACGCTTCCACGTAAAAAATATCTTTTAGATTTACCTTCACCAGGCGACTGTTCGACTTAACAAACAAAATATCCTTTGCCGCTTCATCTTTGTTTTCAACTAATGAATATAAAAAATCGCGTTCCTTTTGAATTTCCGTGTCTTTTTTGTGTTTATAAAGTGCCATTTCAATTGTTGAGTGTAAATCAATTTCCTTGAAAGGTTTTAAAATATATCCGTAAGGCTCAGTAATTTTTGCTTTTGCCAAAGTGCTTTCATCTGCGTATGCTGTCAAAAATATTACCGGAATATTGTAGTCTTTTTTGATGGTTTCGGCAACCTCAATACCGGTCATGTTGCCTTTGATCATAATATCCATTAATACAATATTCGGTTCCAGATCAACGATGTTTTTAATGGCATCTGCGCCATTATTACTAATCCCTAAAACATTATATCCAAGCTTTTTTAGGCTGTTTTGAATGTCTTTAGCAACAATGCTCTCGTCTTCTACAATGTAAACATTAATGTTATTGTTCTCCATAAATTATATTTTAAATTCTATATTAAAAGTGGTACCGTTTTTTCTATTTAATTTTAAGGTTCCGTTTATCTGTTCTGCCAGCGTATCTACAAGCTGAAGGCCTAATGTTTGTGTGTTTTTTATATCAATACTTTCGGAAATACCTACACCATTATCGCCAACTTCTATATTAATTAAATTGTTTACAACTCTCAAAGTTACAAAGATTATTCCATCTCTATTATCAGGAAATGCATATTTTAATGAATTTGATATAATTTCATTAATAATTAACCCACAAGGTATTGATGCATCAATGCTAAGAAACAAATTATCCAGCGTTAAAACTAATTTTATTTTTTTTGCATTAATGGAATAAGTGTGAACAAGGTTTTTGGATAACGTTGTGACATATTCAGAAAAGTTAACCGATTCAAAGTTTTTTGTTTGATAAAGGCTTTCATGAATAAAGGCCATCGATTTAATCCGGTTCTGACATTCTTTTAAAAGATTTAAAGCATATTCATCTTTAACATAAGACGATTGAAGATTTAATATACTTGAAATTACCTGCATATTATTTTTAACACGATGATGGACTTCTTTCAGTAAAATATCCTTCTCTTTTAAGGACTGGGTAATTTTTTCTTCGTTCTTTTTATTCTCGGTAATGTCAAACCCTATACCTGATATTTCTATAACATTATTATTAATATCCTTAATTGGGTAGAGTAGCATTTGACGTATTATTTTACTGCCATTTTTTTTGGTTCTTTCGGTAATAAATTCAACCGGCTGTCCCTGAAAGGCCATTTCATATTTTTCATCCCACAGAGAATGGTGCTGAATAGATTTATTACTACGCATGGTTTTTCCTATTTCAGGATAATAGCCATACAAATCATAAATAGAATTAGCATAATTCTGATTAAAAGAAGTGAGCTTCTTATCCTTTGTAATAGTCCACATCAATTGATCTCCACTTTCAAAAATTGCTTTCAGTTTTGCTGATTGCTCAATGATTTTATTTTCATTCTGAATGCGTTCCGTAATATTCTGGGCAATAACAGACACCTCTACCACATCATCGTTTAATAAAATAGGGTATAAATAAATCTCTCTATAAATATCCTTATGATCAATTATACTCTTGTGAACAAATACATCTGGCTTGCCTTTCAGCACTTGTTTGTATTTATTGGTCCAGTATATCTTTTTTTCTTTATTCTGTATTGTATCCAATACAGAAATAGTCTTGCCTTCCTTCAACTTATTTTTAGAAATATTATTCCTTACCAAGTCGAAATAATTTTTATTATAAGAGGTTAATTCAAACTTTTTATTAATGGTCCAAATTAAATGATCCCCACTCTCGAAGATGGCTTTTAACTTTGCTGACTGGTCAATTATTCTTTGCTCAAATTTTTTATTCTCAGTAATATCATGTGCGAGACAGGCAACTTCAATAATTTCTTTATCAGCATTTCTAACAGGATTTAAATAAATTTCTTTATAATTCATTTCACCATTTGGTTCAATTTGCTGCCTCTCTAATTTGAGAGAGTTTCCGTGAAATACTTTTTTGTAAATCGCATACCAATAAGATTTATAATCAACTTGCTTACGCTTTGGAAGAAGCGTGTGTAGTTGCACGTTCAATTCAGGCTCAACTTTATTATATATTTTAAATGCTTTACTAAAGTTTTTATTGAACGAGGTTGTTTTAAAATCCTTATCAACTGTCCAAATCAAGTGAGAAGAGCTCTCAAAAATAGACGTTAACTTTGCAGCTTGGTTT
>JANPOX010000457.1:0-1805 GCA_031428235.1 Bacteroidia bacterium
GGATTAATTGCCACAACTGGTTCTTTATCTTCTGAAATTCCGGGTTTAATTTTAAACGTAGGTGAGGAGCAAGCCGAGGAAGCGTTTGTTTGGTATAAGGAACAGTTTGGCGAAGATTTTTATGTGGAATTAAACCGACATGATTTACAGGAAGAAAATCACGTAAATGATGTTTTATTGAAATTTGCAGCGAAACACAATGTGAAATACTTTGCAGCAAACAGTAATTATTATTTAAATAAAAATGGATTCGATTCGCATGATATTTTATTGTGTGTAAAGGATAATGAGAAAAAAGCCACACCGGTAGGGAAGGGTAGAGGCTTTAGAAATGGCTTACAGAATAAAGAATTTTATTTTAAGTCGCCCAAGGAAATGATTGCGTTGTTTTCTGATCTGCCAGAAGCAATTGAAATGACTAATGAAATTGTTTCTAAAATTGAGCAGTATAAATTAGGACGCGATATTTTATTACCAAAATTTGAAATTGCTGCTTCTTTTATCGAGAGTAATGAAGGAGAAATTGAAGCTTCTAAAAACAGGATTATTGCTTTTAAAGAACAAAGCTGGATTGATAAAAAATTATCTGCTGAAGCTATTGAAATTCAGAAAGCAGAAATGCGGATTATTGCCGAACAGTTTATTTATATGTCGCATTTAACCTGGCAAGGTGCGCATAAGCGTTATCCTGAAATGCCGGCTGAAACCAAAGATCGTATTGAATTTGAATTGGCTACCATTGAACGGATGGGATATCCGGGCTACTTTTTAATTGTAGCTGATTTTATTGCTGAAGCACGTAAAATGGGTGTGGCTGTTGGTCCGGGTCGTGGATCTGCGGCAGGCTCTGCCATAGCATATTGTTTGTGGATCACAAATGTGGATCCTATTAAGTTTGATTTACTATTTGAGCGTTTCTTAAACCCGGATCGTATTAGCATGCCCGATATAGATATTGATTTTGATGACGAAGGGCGAGGTTTGGTAATTGATTATGTGATTAATAAATATGGTGCCAATCAGGTGGCGCAAATTATTACCTACGGTACCATGGGCGGTAAATCTGCAATCCGCGATACTGCCAGGGCCTTAGAGTTGCCTTTGCCTGATGCGGATCGGTTAGCAAAGGCATTCCCCGATTCGTTAGATGCGAAACTTAAAAAATTATTAAAACCAGGTGGTATTGATCAAAAATATTTAGACGGTATAAAAGATAAACGCGAAGTCATAGAGCAGTCTCATAATTTTAGAAAGCTATCTGAAGAAAAAACCCCGGAAGCAGATGTTTTAAAACAAGCATACGAATTAGAAGGTTGCTTACGAAACATTGGTATACATGCTTGTGGAATCATCATTACACCGGATGATATGGTAAAATTTGTACCTGTGACCAAAGCAAAAGACAGTGAAATGCTGGTGACACAATTTGATAACTCGGTGGCAGAAAATGCCGGATTATTAAAAATGGACTTCCTTGGTTTAAGAACTCTGACAATTATTAAGGACGCAGTCCGTTATATCAAATTGAATCATGGGATTGACATTGACATTGATACTATTGATTTAGAAGATAAAAAGACCTACGAGTTATTTCAGCGTGGAGAAACTAACGGTGTGTTCCAGTATGAAAGTGCCGGTATGCAAAAATCATTAAAGGATTTGAAACCCGATAGTTTTAATGATCTGATTGCCATGAATGCCTTGTATCGTCCGGGACCAATTGCTTACATTCCTAATTACATTAATCGTAAACATGGTAAAGAACCCATAACTTTTGATTTAGAAGGAATGGATGAATTTTTGGG
>JANPOX010000458.1:0-2927 GCA_031428235.1 Bacteroidia bacterium
AATACTGGCAGCTGTCCTTATCCTATATACATTGGTATGGGGCATGTTAGCGCCTGTACCAAGATTAAATATTTTGTACGAAACAATCCGTAATTTATTTTACCATGTTCCTATTTGGTTTGCTATGTTATTTCTGATGGGATATTCAGTGGTTTATGCTATTAAGCATTTAGCTAAAAACGATTTTCAATCAGATATTATTAGTGACCAGGCTGCACAGACAGGTTTATTTTTTGCTTTGCCTGGATTGTTAACCGGTTGCATGTGGGCTAAATTTACCTGGGGTACCTGGTGGACATTTCAGGATCCAAAATTAAATGGAGTAGCAATTGCCGTATTAATTTATCTGGCTTATTTTATTTTAAGAAGTTCCATTGAAGATGAACAAAAACGCGGACGAATTTCAGCTGTGTACAATATTTTTGCTTTTGTAATGATGTTTGTATTTATTATGATCCTTCCTCGCCTAACAGATTCTTTACATCCGGGTAACGGAGGAAATCCGGCCTTTGGAAAATATGATCTGGACAGTAACATGCGCTTAGTATTTTATCCCGCAGTAATTGGATGGATATTATTAAGTCTTTGGATACTGGATGTGAAAAAACGAATCGCACTTTTAACTTACAAAAAAAATGAAGCATAAAATTTTAATACTATTAGCCGGGTTAATCCTTCCTTTTTTAGGAATGGCGCAGGAAGTAGCAGCAGAGCCGCAAATGGCAGATACATTTAGAAGTGAAGGAAAGATATATGTGGTAATAACGGTTATCTCTATAATTTTTTTGTGCCTGATAGGATACCTGGTGTATCTGGATATTAAATTAAGAAAACTTGAAAAAAAATAATTACGAATTGGTACGAATTTACGAATCTGTTCACTTAGCTTGCAAACACAGATTCGTACATTCGTAATGAATTCGTAATCAAAAAAAATATAGAGAAATGAAAAAGATTCACATATTAGGAATAGTCGTTATTGCAGTAGCCATCGGTGTTATTTTTACTTCCCTTCAAAGCAGCGCTACCTATTCTGATTTCGTGGAAGCGTCGGCTAATCCAGATACAGAATATCATGTGGTAGGTAAATTGGATAAAACTGCAGCAGTTCAATATGATCCAAAAATCAATGCAGATGAATGTTCATTTATGATGGTTGATAATAAAGGAATTGAAAAAAGAGTTGTGCTTCACAAAAGTGTACCACAGGATTTTCAAAAATCAGAACAGATCGTTTTAATTGGAAAAATGCAGGGGGAAGAATTTCATGCAAATGAAATTTTAATGAAATGCCCAAGTAAGTATAACGACGGTAAACCACAAGTCTAATCAGTTTTTTATAAAATCAGAATGGCAAAAGTAACAGGTATTGGAGGTGTGTTTTATAAGACTCAAAATCCAAAAGAATTATGTGAATGGTATAAGCAATATTTAGGTTTGGATTTGGAATCTTGGGGCGGTGCAATTTTGAGGTGGGAAAAGGATCAGGCTTCAGATAAAGGAACAACCGTATGGAGTGTTGCTCCAAATGACACAAAATGGTTTAGTCCAAGCGAATCAAGTTTTATGATCAATTACCGTATTGATAATATGACGGAAATGCTTGAGCAGTTAAAAGCCGGAAACATAGACATTGTAAAAGGCCCTGAATACCACGAAAATGGTGTGTTTGCCTGGATCATGGATCCTGCTGGAAATAAGCTCGAATTGTGGGAACCAATGGCTTGGGACGAAAAAAATAAAAAATAAATTCAGAGTATGAATCAATTAGGAGAGCATTTATGGGTTGGACAAGTTGGTAACGGTTTTGTTATACTCTCCATGATTGCAGCGATGCTTTCGGTAGTTGGCTACTATTTTTATTCAAAAGAAGTACTGACTTCTGAATGGAAAAAATTCGCAAATGTAGCCTTCTCCATTCATTCATTTTCAGTGATCGGAATTGCAGCAACTCTGTTTTTCATGTTATTCAATCATTATTATGAATATGCATATGTATACCAGCATAGTAATAACGAGATGCCCATGCAATACATCATGTCCTGCTTTTGGGAAGGGCAGGAAGGAAGTTTTTTATTATGGGCTTTCTGGAATGTGGTTTTAGGAAATATATTACGCAAAACCATTGATGCAAAATGGGAAGCGCCAACCATGGCTGTTTTTGCTTTAGTGCAGGTGTTTATTGCCAGCATGTTACTAGGAATATTTATTGGTGATTATAAATTGGGAACCAATCCCTTTTTGCTGCTGAGAGAACATTCTGAATATTCCAAATTGCCTTTTTTAAATATTCCAGATTATTTAACTAAGATTGATGGACATGGCTTGAATCCTTTACTCATGAATTACTGGATGACCATTCATCCGCCTACTTTATTTTTAGGTTTTTCATCCACATTGGTTCCATTTACATTTGCTATCGCTGGTTTATGGAAACGTGATTTCACCACTTGGCAAAAACCAGCATTAACATGGACATTCTTCAGCATCATGATCCTGGGCACCGGAATTTTAATGGGTGGTGCATGGGCTTATGAAGCCTTGAGCTTTGGCGGCTTCTGGGCATGGGACCCTGTTGAAAATTCTTCTTTAGTTCCATGGTTGGTAATGGTTGGAGCAGGACATGTGATGATCATTAATAAAAATAAAGGCGGTTCATTATTTATGACTCACTTAATGGCTATTGCCTCTTTCTTATTAGTATTGTATTCTACGTTTTTAACACGAAGCGGAATTTTAGGAAACAGTTCGGTTCATGCTTTTACCGATCTGGGTATGCAGGGACAATTAGTTATTTACGTTCTAACCTTTGTTATGATCTGTGTGGTTTTATTGATTCATGATAAATTGATACGTGTGTCTTATATCATGATCTCATTAATGATGTTGTTTTTTGGAATAACGATGGGTTATAAAATTATTATTTT
>JANPOX010000459.1:0-3629 GCA_031428235.1 Bacteroidia bacterium
AAAGAAGGCTATCTTTTATTAAGCGGTTTTTTTACTGCTGACGTTGATGAATTAAAACAACTAGCCCAACTCATTGGTTTTATATTTATAGAAAGCTATAACAAAAATGAATGGGCAGTTATTAAATTGAAAAAATAGTAACAGATGAATTCAGTATTTACAGAAACTCAAAAGTTTAATAAATGGTGGCATTATTTAATTGCCGGTGTTCCTGTAGTTCTACTAATAGTGGTTATGAGCCTTGTTCAATTTGATATCGTGGAGTCAAAAGATGGAACAAAAGCACCTGCTTTATTTTTCACTACAATCATTATCACATCATCCTGTTTTATTTGGTTCACTCTTTTAAAATTAAATACTGAAATAAACAGCGAAGGCATTTTCGTGAACTTTTTTGGAATTCCATTTTGTAAACGAGCTATTAAATGGGAAGATTTACAATCCATTTCAATTATTACCTATTCACCACTTACTGATTATGGTGGTTGGGGCGTTCGATATAGCATTAGTGGAAACGGCTGGTGCTACAATGTTGCCGGAACAAAAGGAATAAAAATGGTTTATAAAAATGGTAAACCCTTTTTAATTGGTACGCAAAAACCCGAAGAGGCTGAAAAAATAATTAACCTTTATTTCAAAAAATAAAACGTGGAAATTAAATACACTAAAATAAATCAGGAACATATTGAATTGCTAAAACAAATTGTAAGCAAGGATTATGTATTTATGGACTCTGACAATTTAGAAAAATATGGGCAAGACGAAACAGAAGATCTGATCTATAAACCGGAGGTGGTTGTGAAACCTAAAACTGTTGAACAAATTTCGCAGATCATGCAGTTCGCCAATACATATAAAATTTCTGTCACAGCAAGAGGTGCCGGAACCGGTTTAAGCGGTGGTGCATTGCCAATTCACGGTGGGATCATTATCAGTATGGAGTATTTTAGTAAAATACTGCAAATTGATGAGCGCAACTTACAGGCAACGGTTGAACCAGGCGTTATCAATTATGTTTTCCAGGAAGAAGTTAAAAAACTTGGATTATTTTATCCGCCTGACCCCGCAAGTTGGGGTAGCTGCTCACTGGGTGGCAATGTGGCACATAGTAGCGGCGGACCAAAAGCCGTAAAATATGGTACTACAAGAGATTATGTATTAAATATTGAAATGGTTTTACCAAACGGAGATATTATTTGGACCGGAGCAAACACATTAAAATATTCAACCGGTTATAATTTAACACACCTAATGGTTGGAAGCGAAGGGACGCTTGGTATTATTACAAAAATTGTTTTCAAATTAATTCCCTTACCAAAACACGATTTGTTAATGCTGGTGCCATTTACTTCTGCTGAGAAAGCATGCGAGGCAGTTGGTGCAACTTTTAGGGCAGGAATTACTCCAAGCGCTATGGAATTTATGGAGCGTGATGCCATTGACTGGAGTATAAAATACGCAGGGGAAGTAAACTTTACGATTAAGCCGGAATGGCAGGCGTTACTACTTGTAGAAGTGGATGGTAATAACATGGATGTATTGTTTAATGATTGCGAAACCATCAGTAATATTATGACCGAGTATGGTTGCGATGAAATTTTAATGGCAGATAGTGCCGAACAAAAAGCCTCTCTTTGGAAAATCAGGCGTAAAGTTGGAGAAGCTGTAAAAAGCAATTCAGTTTATAAAGAAGAAGACACTGTTGTGCCAAGAGCAGAATTGCCGGTTCTATTAAAAGGGGTGAAAGAGATAGGAACCAAATACGGTTTTAAAAGTGTGTGTTACGGACATGCCGGTGACGGAAACTTACACGTGAACATCATCAAAGGTGATTTGAGCGATAAGGTATGGGAAACAGAATTGCCAAAAGGCATTGTTGAAATATTTGAACTCTGCAAAAAATTGGGCGGCACCATCAGCGGTGAACATGGCATTGGTTTGGTGCAAAAAGAATATCTAAAAATTGTTTTTCCCGACCACCAATTGGAACTGATGAGAAGTGTTAAAAAATTATTCGACCCAAATCTTATTTTAAACCCCGGTAAAATGGTTTTCTGAGTTTTATAAAATATGAAGCCTTAAAAATTTTGTAACTCGCTGAAATTTAAATACATTTGAATAAATAATTTAAAACCAAACACATGAAAAAAACTTTACTATCATTGTTTACAATTTTAGGTTTAGGTGCGGCTGCTCAACAATTGACGCAAGCTAACCATTCCTATACTGTTGGAGATCTTTATTCTACCTATCCGTGCAGTACAGTTGGTGTTACACCAGGCGCTGCAGGACCAAACGCAGTTTGGAATTATGCATCTGTATCAACAACCACTACTTCTCCAGTTAATTATACTACAACTGCTAATACTAATACAGTTTATGCTTCAGCAACTATTAAGTATGCTGCAGGTACCAATAACTCTGCCTATTATAAGTCATCGGCTACTGATTTAAAATATTATGGAGGTGATATGTCTATTAATGGGACTAATGTTACTTTAGGTTACAATAACCCTGCAATTTATGCCATTTATCCTATGTCATTAAATAGCACAACAACATCAGCTATTAGCGGATCAGCTATAGTTTTAGGCAATAACGCAACTTTTACTGGTCAATGTAACATTTTAGCTGATGCATCGGGAACTATTACGTTACCTTCTGGCATTACCTACAATAATGTCATCCGCATAATAACGACTCAAACAATCACCACTTCTCCACTTCCAATTGCTGGCGTAACCACTATTTATATGCAGAATTACGACTATTATGATCCAAGCACTCCTTTAATGTTTAAAGCTCCGTTATTTTCAATTTCTAATTCAACTTTATCGTCAGGTTTAGGAAATAGCGCGCAAACTTTCGCAACTGTTTTAAAAGATAATAATGTTGGGGTCAATGAAAATCAAAAAGCAAACATCGAATTAGCTGTATTCCCTAACCCTGCAACCAGCTTCATTAATTTCTCTACTCCAAGTGTTGAAGCATCAAAAGTAACTGCCTTTGATATGAACGGAAAAGTTGTAGCTACAGAAATCATGGAAATTGGCAAAGCAAAAATGAATACTTCTAATTTCGCCGCAGGTGTTTACATGTACCAGGTAATTGATAAAAACAATCAAATATTAAAAAGCGGTAAATTTAATGTCAGTAAATAATTTATGCTGTACCGCATAAACATAAGCCCATCCGTCATCAGTCGGATGGGCTTATGTTTTTTAATACTGTTTATATTCTTGCTAAGTTCCTGTTCAAACGAACCGGAGGAAATCAAGACGGTTAAAGTGTGCGCACCACAGGATCTTAAAAAAGAAATAAAAAGCCTTGTAATGGGCTATATGGAAAGAGATACTTCTTTGACGATAGATTCTATGCACCTATCCTGTTATCGTTATTTTAAGCCTCTTTATTCAGAGCATTTGCTTTGGTTCACTGAATCTAAACTTAACAGCAAAGGAAAAAATTTATTGAACCTGATTGAAGGGAGTGTTTATTATGGACTGAATCCAAAACAATACCATTTAACGAAAATTTTAAGCAACCTTGATTCTATCCATTCCAATAAAGATCTCATTAATGTGACTGCTCTAGCGAAAGCTGATCTGATGTTAAGTGATGCTTATTTT
>JANPOX010000460.1:0-4598 GCA_031428235.1 Bacteroidia bacterium
CGTCTGTCTTATCAATCAGATGAACGAATTCATGAATTGCCGTGTTCTTTTTGTCAGTTTCATTATTAAAACCATGATGTAATGCTTCTTTGGACAGGATCATTTTTCCTTCCATATAACCTGTTCCTACCATTCCTAAAATTGGGCGTTCTGGACCAGTCGTTTCAAACTTCTCATTAAAAGATGTTGGATATATTAATACTTCATGAACATTGTGGTATTTCCACTCACGAAATCCAAAAATCGGAATGACTGCACTGGATGCCACCAGGAGTTTATCTGTTATGTCTATAGTTGTATCTATGCCTGTAATCCTGCAATCGACAAGGAATTCGTGAATTTTATATTCAAAATGCAATTTTTCTTCTTCAGCCAATGAATTATAAAATAAAACTTTTTTTGAAAGGATTATTCTCCATTCAATAGGAAATTGCTCCTTTACTTTAGTATTGGCAGGTTTGTTTTCAGGTTTTAATTTGTATAGTATAATATAACCAACAAGAAAGAGGAAAATTGTAAGAAGCATAATAGATATGATAAAGAGCGTAGCGGAAGCTACGCCCTACAATATAATTTTTGATCGATACACTGCGCTGAAATAATCGATGCTGTCTTTTTAGAGTCTGTTTAAATTTTATTCAATAATAATTTTATAGCAGATATTTTGACCATTGTTTCGGAAGATTCTGCCAATAGTTCGTAATTTCTACATAGTCTTCTGTCATTATCAAACCAAGCGAATGTGCGCTCGATAACCCATCTTTTATTTATTGGCTTGAAACCACTTTCATTATCTGTTCTCATTACAACTTTGATTACGTAACCGTAAATTTGTTTAACGTTATCTGCCAACTCTCCTCTATAACCGCCATCAGCAAGGATAACTTTGATGCTACATAAAAATTCTTTAATGATTCTCATTAACAACAGAGCGGCTTTACCGTCATTTATATTAGCAACACACACCATCACAGCAATTAAAAACCCATTTTTATCTACTATTGTATGCCGTCTAATTCCCTTTACTTTTTTATTGCCATCAATACCATTAAGTGCTCTGTTATTACCCCAGCGAACACTTTGGCTATCCATAATTCCAAGACTTGCCTCTGCATTTTGTCCCATCTTTACTCGCACTTTACAGCGTAATTTTTCCAATATCAAATCATAAATTTCCAAAGCCGCCCATTTACTGTAGTAGTAATATACAAGCTCCCACTTGGGAAAATTTAATGGAAGCATTCGCCATTGACACCCCGTCTTTACAAGATAATTGATGGCATTCCATATTTCTCGTAAACTATGTTTTCTTTTTCTGTCTGCAATATGTAAAGAACTTTTTATAAATTGCCACTGGGTATTGGTTAAATCGGTTGAATACATTTATTTGGAGTTTTGGTCGACAACAAATAAATTAGCTTATTCAATCGGTTTGCTTACCCAATAATATTTATTTTAACAAAAATTTAAACAGGCTCTAAAAAAAATAATAAAATTAAAAACAAAGACCATGAAAGTAGAACAAATTTACACAGGGTGTATTGCTCATGCAGCATATTACATCGAAAACAATGGCGAAGCGGCAATATTTGATCCATTAAGAGAAGTTCAGCCATACATTGACAGAGCTAAAAAAGATAATGCAAAAATAAAATATGTTTTTGAAACACATTTTCACGCTGATTTTGTAAGTGGTCATTTGGACTTAATGAAAAACGCGGGTTCTGAAATTGTATTTGGACCAACAGCCAAACCAGCCTATAAAGCAACTACAGCAGAAGATAATCAAATTTTTAAAGTTGGAAATTACAGCGTTAAAGTAATACATACACCAGGGCATACCATGGAAAGTACCACCTACTTATTAATTGATGAAAATGGTAAAGAACATGGTATCATCAGTGGAGACACACTATTTATTGGCGATGTTGGTCGCCCGGATTTGGCACAACATGTAATTGCAGATTTAACAGAAGAAAAACTAGCCGGTCATCTTTTTGATTCATTGCGAAATAAAATTATGTTTTTAAGCGATGATTTAATTGTGTATCCTAATCATGGAGCAGGAAGTGCCTGTGGTAAAAACATGAGTAAAGAAACCACCGACACTTTAGGTAATCAAAAAAAAGTAAACTATGCCTTAAACCCTAAATTATCGAAAGAAGAGTTTATTAAAGAAATTCTTTCAGGCTTAATGCCGCCTCCGGCTTATTTTCCTCAAAATGTTTTAATGAATATTAAAGGATACGAAAGTTTTGATAACGTAAAACAAAAAGGTACCAGAGCCTTGAATGCAAAAGAATTTGAGGTTGCCGCAAACGAAACAAAAGCAGTTATTATTGATACCAGAGACGCTCAACTATTTGCAAAAGGATTTATTCCAAATTCAATTAATATAGGAATTGATGGCAGTTTTGCAACATGGGTAGGAACATTAATACCAAGTGTGCAACAAGAGCTTTTAATTGTTGCTGATGAAGGGCGAGAAGAAGAAGTGATTACAAGATTAGCCCGAGTTGGTTATGATAATTCTTTAGGTTTTTTAAAGGGTGGATTTAAAGCATGGGAAGATTCCGGCAAAGAAACAGATGAAATTATTTCTGTTAGTGTTGATGAATTGAAAGAGATTATGAATACAGAAAACATTACTATTTTAGATGTAAGAAAAGCCAGTGAGCATTACAGCGAACATATTATTGACTCTATGAACGCACCTTTAGATTCTATCAATGATAGTATGACTATGGTTGATAAAAACAAAACATACTATGTGCATTGTGCAGGGGGCTATCGATCAATGGTTTTTGTTTCAATATTACGAGCAAGAGGTTACCGAAACTTAATAGATGTAAAAGGTGGTTTTACTGAAATTAAAAACTCAGGTAAATTCAAAATAACCGATTACGTTTGTCCAAGAACTATGTTGTAATTACTTTAAGAGCGGTATAAATTACCAAAAAGGTGGCTTTTTAGCCACCTTTTTGGTTATGTAACATTTGTAACCGTTAAATGATGATATTACTCATACTTTTGTATAAACGTAAATATATAAGCAAATGATATCAGCATTAAAAAAACTTTTCGGAATCACATCAGTTGATTTATCGAAACTAATAAAAGACGGAGCCGTTATTATTGACGTAAGAAGCAAAGCAGAATTTGCTACCGGACACGTTAAAGGATCTATCAATATTCCATTAGAACAAATTGGTGCAAGTACAGAAAAGTTAAAAACACATAATCAAATTATTACTTGTTGTAGAAGTGGTAATAGAAGTGGAATGGCTAAGCGGACTCTTGAATCAAAAGGATTTAAAAACGTAACAAATGGCGGAAGCTGGCAAAATGTAAATCAATCTAAATAATATGGAAATTTTAAAAGTACTGATACCAACTGATTTTTCAGTTCAAGCAGAATACGCCTATTTAATGGTGAAAAAATTAGAAGAAAAAACACCCATCGAAATACATTTTATACATGTATTGGATGTGCCTGATACAGTTACAATCAATAAAAACGGGAAGATTGAAACCTGCGGTGAAATTGATATTAAGTATGTGATTTCACAAAAAGAAATTGCAGACAGAAAGTTGAATGATTTAAAAAATATGTATGGTCAGCATATCCAAACTCATTTAGTATTGGGTAAGATTACCGACAACATTATAAATTATTCCGAAACAAATAAATTCGATTTAATTGTAATGGGAACCAAAGGTGCTTGGGGAGTAAAGGAAAAATTATCCGGCTCCGCAACACAGATGATAGCAAGAAATTCTGAAACCCCACTCTTATCCTTAATGTGTGACCGTTCAGATTTGATTATCAAAAATATTCTTCTCGTTCATGATTTTAAAAATCCATCACGCGATAATTTGATATTATTAAAAAAATTAATTAAAGCATTTGGCTCTAAAGTTCATCAGCTACAAATTGTGTCGAAACAGACTAATCTTGAAAAAGAAAACGTATTAAAGCTAATGGATAAATATGCTGCACAGAATAATATTACTGATTACGAAAATCATTTACTAAATGATATGGATGTTGAAAATGGAGTTATTCATTTCAACCAAATGCAAGATATGGACATTGTTTGTATTGGCACATACCGTAAAGGTAGTTTGTTTCATAGCAGTGCTGCCGAAAAATTAATTAATCATTTATTTAAACCAATTATTTCTTTTCATTTAAAAAACTAATAAAAATTAATTCTATGTTAGATATTATAAAACAAACTTGGTCGTGGTGGTTCTCAGGAGCTTTTATTGCAGGCATTATGTTTCTGCTTTTATTTTTTGGTCAATCGTTTGGGTTTTCCGCTAATTTAAGAACAATGTGTTCGGCAGCGGGTTGTGGAAAATCTGTCAAATTTTTTGATTTTAATTGGCGAAGTCAAATATGGAATTTGATTTTCCTTGCCGGTGCAATTCTTGGAGGTTTTATAACCAGTCAGTTTCTTTCAACTAATGAACCCATAACTATTTCAAATGACACAATTACTGACTTGGCTAAATTAGGGCTCTCTGCTCCTACATCGGTACAGCCACCTGAGCTATTTAGTTTAGACGCAGTTCTTACACTTAAAGGCTTTTTA
>JANPOX010000461.1:0-2444 GCA_031428235.1 Bacteroidia bacterium
GCAAAGAATGGAGGGTCAGGAACGGCATCTAAAGTGATACGGTCTTTTAAAATATTTGCTTGTCCTTGGAATAAGAATACATCCGGTAAGGATAACATGAAGAATAGTTTAGAAGAGAAGGTTTTACCCGAATCGCTACTGGTTGCTAATGATACACCTGCGCCGAATGAGAAACCATCTTTGATAGAGAATTTAGAAACTTGAATACCTTCTTTGTAGTCAGGGTCTATTTTTGCTTTGTAATATTGCCACCATTCTGCATCTTCGGCTAAACCAACAGAATCTTTTGATGCTACATATTTTTTACCGAATAATGCACGGAAACCATAAATTCCTAAACCAGTTGCACCTAATAAAATTGGGGTTGAAATTTCGACACCTAAATCAACAATAAAGGAAGGAACTTGCGGATTTAATCGCATTGCTGCACTTACTTCTAAACCTTTGAACTTTGGAATAGATACATAAACACCACCAGCATACTCCGTACTGTTTTTTAGTACTGATAATAAAGGCTCAGGAGTGCCAGGAAGAATTTTAGGGTCTTTGATTGACAAGAATCCTTTTATTATTACGGCAGCATCTTTAGGGTCGGAGCCGCCAGGGATAGTAATATCAATTGCTAAACTCTCTAAACGGATGAACCATTTGAATTTATGATTAGCGTTATCAAAAGGGCCATCATCTGTATAATAATATTTAATGCCTTTACCACGAGCATCTACACCACCTGGGTTTACACTAACTCCACCATCGAAACCAAAGTATTTGTATTTACGACCTTCTTTTTCGGAAGAACCAATGTGAATTGCCGTGATGCCGATTTTAGCAGGGCCTAATGTAATTTCGAAAGCTTTAGGTAAAACAATTGAACCACCTTCAATTTCGAATTTACCATCATCGTAAATGATTAGTTTTTTAATGTCCACTTTATCAGGTAGGAATTTACCGATAGGGTCTTGTAATAATAAATCGATATCACCTGATAAACCAATATAGAAACGACCTCCTGCTTCTTTTGATTGACGACCGATGAATAGGGAACTAATATGAAAATCGAAAACGTTTTCTAAATGAATGGCTGTTATGGATTGCTGAGTAGAGGCTACAATATTAAACTCACCATCTGTACCGATATGTATATCTATATTTATTAATACATCTTGTGTGTGATTAGCGGCATCTTTAAAGCCAGGAACGAATAATGTACCATGGATGTTTGAAGATGTTATGGCGTTCTGATGGAATGTTATATCAAAGGCGTTCAGAGATACTATAAGACCATTACCAATTTTTAAACTTATTAGTGGGTTTGATTCTCGGACAGCAGGGGTAGTGGAGGTCGCTGGTGTTACAATATTTCCTCTCAAACCAATTGTACCACTTAGCCCACCGGTTCCAGCTAATAAATTATTTACATATAACTCACCTGTTGAACCTGCTGGATTTTGAAACCAATCAGCTGGGAAACCAACAATACCTTCCTTGATGTAAACGCCAATAAAATCTACCGGGCGTCCGTCGGCTGTTGCTTCCGGGATATTTGTAGTTCGTGATAAATCAACCTTTAAATCATCAACGCTAAGGGTAAAGCCTGTTCCTAATATTTTTGATTTTGGGAAATCAAATGACAAGTCTTTATCGAATGTGAAGCCGTCTCTAGTATCATATTTAAATGACCCTAGATTCACTCTAACCATTGATTTTGCAGGCTCGGGTATTTCCTGATCAGTGCTATCAAGCGGAATAAAAATACTTCTTGGAAATTCAATGCCAAAGGAAATGTTATTTATTGATGCACTAAACTGTGGTAACAGCAAAGCTTTTAAACGCTGTTCGTCTAACGGTCCAATCCATTTTGCAATCAGTTGTTTAAATTTTTCAAAGGCATTGTCCAGATAATTCTCTCTAATCAAATCAAAAATATTGTCTCCAAACACTTGTATTTGGATATATATATCTGAAAAATTTGTCGTACCTGAAGTATAAGTTAATTGATTGGTATTTTCTCCATTGTATCTTGTTACAAAATCCTGCAAAGGGTCTTCGCCTGGCGAAGGGTTGTTTATGTCTCCAATAAACACATTGATAGTTTCCTCTAAAAACTCTTCCTGAGTGATACCAAAAACATCTGAGATCAAAATGAAATAGGCGTTTAAATCGAAACTAAAGGTTTGAATGTTGGCGTTTTTAACATACTTCAGAATTTCCCAATTATATTCAAAGGAAACATTGAATACAGAGGAATTCTGCATACCTAAATTATCGGGCGGATTAACTACAAAGGCAACACCCGTACCTGGAATCTCGAACAAAGTTAATTTTTTGTAGGTTATAATATCCAACGTATATGAAGCCGATTCTCCATTTGACGATTTAAAGGCTTGCAGGTTTTGATAAAATAGTTTGTCTAAAAAGCTACTTAATGGACCTTGTAAAAAACC
>JANPOX010000462.1:0-7358 GCA_031428235.1 Bacteroidia bacterium
ATGGTAAAGGTAGAAAAGTAACAGCAAAAGATTTTGCGATCTCCTTCAATCGCTTGTATGACGCCCGTGTAAGCAGTGCGGTATCATTACTAGCAAATATTGATCGCACTGAAAAAACCGGCTATAAAGGTTTCTCCGCGGTGAATGATTCTACTTTTGTAGTGTATTTAAAAGAACCGTTTAGTGCTTTTTTAAGCGTACTTACGATGAAATATTTTTCAGTTATTCCTTATGAAGCAGTCGATTTTTATGGGCAGGATTTTAGAAGAAACCCCGTAGGTACGGGTCCTTTTGCATTTAAATTATGGGAAGAAGGTACTAAGTTAGTGCTACTGAAAAACGAAAAATATTTTGAATTTGATGGTAAAAACCGTTTGCCTTACCTGGATGCTGTAACCATTTCTTTTGTAAAAGACAGAGAAACTGCTTTTATGGAATTATTAAATGGCAAATATGATATGCTTAGTGGTGCTGATGCGTTTAATATTAATGAAGTACTGGATAAAAACGGAAACTTAAAGCCCATCTATGCAGAGAAATTTAATATGCAGAAACAAACCTTTCTTAAAACAGATTATTTAGGAATACTGGTAGATGAGAATATCGATATTGTTAAAAAATCACCTCTACGTATTAAAGCTCTCAGAAAAGCAATTAATTATGGTTTTGATCGCGTTAAAATGGTAAAATTCTTCCGGAACAATATAGGATACCCTGCCACTGCTGGTTTTATTCCTAATGGCATGCCAGCCTACAATGAAAAAATAGTAAAAGGATATAGCTATAATCCCGAAAAAGTAAGACAATTATTAATTGAAGCCGGGTTCCCTGATGGAAAAGGCCTTCCTGAAATCACTTTACATACCACTGATAATTACCTGGAACAAACTGAGTTCATCCAATCTCAATTGGCCGATAATAACATTAAAGTGAAAATTAATGTGGATAAACCTGTTGTTTTAAGGCAGGCGGTTGCCAGTTGCGAATATAATCTCTTTAAAAAATCATGGGTTGCAGATTATGCCGACGAAGAAAATTTTATGAGCTTGTTTTACAGTAAAAATTTCTCGCCGGTTGGATCAAATTATACGCATTATAAAAATCCTGAATTTGATGTTTTATTTGAAAAAGTAATCAGAGAACAAAACAGAGATGTTAAAACGGCCATGTATCAGCAAATGGATCAGATGCTTATGGATGATGCCCCAATCGTACCTTTATATTATGATCAGGTTATTCGTTTAGTGCACAAAAACATTAAAGACTTCACTCCCAATGCAATGAATTTACTGAACCTTAAATTCACTAAAAAAGAACTTAAAAAGGATAAATAATCTTCCTGTGGGTTGCACTTAAAATACTATATAGATAATGGTTTAATGCTATCCTTTTTTGTGATAGATCCGATAAATGCGATAGTGTAAAACATTTTTTTATATATTTTTATTTTATCGCTACTTTTAACCCTTAAGGCTTAATAATGTTGAGGCAAGGGTGTGAAGTTAAAGTCGGTTAAAAAGTGTTACTAAAAGCAATTAATTTATGTGGAAATATTTTTCAAGGGTACTGTTAAGAAATAAAATAGCCTTTACTGCAGTTGTGCTGTTGATCACAGCATTTATGGGCTACCAAACCTCGAAGGTTGAACTATCTTATGACTTTGCCCAGATCTTACCAGACACAGACAGTACTTTTATTGAATACCAGAATTTCAAAAAACATTTTGGAGAAGATGGGAACGTAATGGTTATGGGCTTTGCCGACAAGAACCTTTTTCAGTATGAAAAATTCAAGGACTGGAATGATCTCAGTATTACCATCAAAAATATACAAGGAATAAAGGACCTAATGTCGGTGCCTACGGTTTATAAATTTGTAAAGAATGATAGTCTTGAGAAGTTTGAATTTGTTCCGCTGATCAAACATCCCATTAGAAACCAACAGGATGTAGATAGTATTAAAGCTGATTTTTTAGCGCTTCCTTTTTATGAAGGTATTATTTACAATAAGGAAACCGGTGCCAATGTCATGGCTATCACCTTTACTAAAAAAGATCTGAATTCAAAACGCCGACTGGATATTGTTGCCGAAATAAAAACGATGGCAGACGCTTTCGCGAAAAAACATAACGTAGAAATGCATTACTCCGGAATGCCTTTTATCCGTTCGCAGGTAATGACGAAAGTGTCGCATGAAATGACTTTATTTTTGATATTGGCCATTTTAGTAACCGCTATCATTTTATGGGCCTTCTTCCGTTCAGGCAGCGTCGTATTCTTTTCCTTGATTATTACCGGTGTTGGTGTAGTGTGGTCGATGGGCATTATGTATTTGTTTGGATATAAGATTACTATATTATCAGGTTTAATACCTCCTTTAATTATGGTAATTGGTTTACCGAATTGCATTTTCTTAATCAATAAATATCAAAGCGAGTTTGTGCTTCATGGTAATAAAATTAAAGCGATAACCAGAAGTATAGAAACCATTGGTGTTACTTTGTTCCTGGCAAATATTACAACAGCAATTGGTTTTGGGGTATTGTATTTTACTAAAAGCTTAATGCTTGTAGAGTTTGGTTTGGTTGCATCTATCGCGGTTATGGCAACATACTTCATTACTTTAATTCTTGTCCCGGTAATTTTAAATGTATTACCAACTCCAAAAGCTAAACATACCAAACACCAGGAAGGAAAAATAATCAATAAAGCGCTTGATATAGTAGATCATCTTGTTCAAACGCGCCGTCCTGCTATTTACATTATTACCGCACTTTTAACTGGTATTTGTTTTTGGGGAATGACCTTCATTGATATGAATGGGTATGTTGTTGATGACCTTCCTAAAAATGATCCTATCTATACTGATCTCCATTTTTTTGAAGACAACTTTAAAGGTGTTTTACCTTTTGAAATAACGGTGGATACGAAAACAGAAAACGGATTGTTTGCCAATAATGCCAAAGCTTTATATAAAATTAAAGCCTTGCAAAAAGTTTTTGAAGGTTATCCTATTTTCTCGAAACCGCTATCCGTAGTGGAAGCTATAAAATTTTCTTATCAGGCATATAATGATGGTAATCCTAAGTTTTATAGGCTACCAGGTGTTTCTGATCTAAAAATTTTATCCGAATATTCAGGGTCTTTAAAAGGTCAGAATAATAAGCTTTCAAAGTTTATTGACAGTACAAAGCAAACCACACGCATTAGTTATCAGGTTGCAGATATTGGTTCTAAAAAAATGAAAGAACTAATGACGGTTATTCGTCCGAAGGTAGATTCAATTTTTAGCCCAGCTGAATATAAAGTTAGCATGACAGGTCATAGTCTTGTATTTTTAAAAAACAACGACTACTTGTTATCAAATTTATTGGAGAGTTTATTGATTGAGATTATTTTAATTGCGATTGTTGGAATTGCGTTATTCCGTTCTGTCCGAATTATTATTCTATCAAAGTTACCATGTTTAATTCCCCTTGTTATTACGGCAGGAATTATGGGTTTCTTAGACATTCGCTTTAAGCCTTCAACAATTTTAATTTTTAGTATTGCCTTTGGTATAAGTTCCGATGGAACCATTTACTTTTTAACCAAATACCGGCAGGAATTAAAAAAACATAATCATGCGGCACTCGCCATTTCGGCAGCAATTAAAGATACAGGATTGAGTATGGTATACACATCTATTATTTTATTTTCGGGCTTCTCAATTTTTTCCGCATCCAGTTTTGGAGGCACAGTTGCTTTAGGAGTGCTTGTGTCTTTAACTTTATTGATATCAATGTTTACTAATATTATTTTATTACCGGCTATTCTATTATCCATTAACAAAAAATCATTGAAGAAGGAGATCATAGAAGAACCTTTGATAGATATTGAAAAGAGTTTGGAGTAGAAAAAAGGGGGAAGCAAACTACTGTTAACTAGATTTGACTAATTGCTTAAATCTAATCAAACTTTTTTTGAGAATCGGTAGTCTTATAAAATATTTCAAGTTGAGATCCATGTGTTCCTGAGATCACTTTTGAATAGGAACAACAAATACTATGTATTGATTTATCAGAATCCTTCTTAAAACCGGTCTTTGGATAAGCACAGAACAAACAAAAAGATTCTGTTTCGCAAAAACGTTTCCATAAGTGTTCCAACTGAACTGTAGCTGCCTTATATCCCTGCGCCCATAAAATGGCTGACATTTCACCAAAAGCTCTAACATGCCGACTTCTGGCTTTGGCTTTAGTTATTGCATCATTAATAAAACTTCTAAATAAATTAGAATCCGGCCAGCCCTTTTTCATGAATTTAGTAAGGGCTATTTCCGCATTTAAAGCAATAAACTGATCATCTGCAATAAATGCTTCAATATTGCATCCGTGTTTCTTTAATCTATCTTTTAAAGCTTTTAAATTATTATCTGTTGCGATGATAATTACGCAATCCCCTACTCTAAAACCATCAAGTACATATCCTTCAAGCAAATCCAAAAAAACATTTTTGTTCTCATAAACCTGCACTATATTTTCAAATGGCGCAATTTCTCCCCAGAAAACCTGTGGATTACAGCTTTGCCATTCGCTATTATTTGGGTTAAATCCTGGGTTCATTTTCTTAGTTTTTTGTACCTGTAAAGGTAAACTAAGTCTCAATGAATCACATTATACATTTCGACATTCCACTCTTATATATCCTATGTTTCCTTATATGTAATGCATATAAATTCGCCAGGCACACATACATTGTATCTCTGTAAGGCTTGCCCTTCAACGATTAAAAGAATAATTAAAAAATTATTTGTGTAAAAGAAAATAAAACATATCTTTGCACTTCGAAAATAACATTGTTGTTTTCATTGATTAAAAAGTTCTTTAAATAAACATATTGCGGGATAGAGCAGGGGTAGCTCGTTGGGCTCATAACCCAAAGGTCGGGTGTTCGAATCACTCTCCCGCTACCAAAGGAGACAGCCATGGAATTTTTTCATGGCTTTTTTCGTTACCACCCTCTCGAAGCCCTTTTAAATAAGCGATTAAGCTAAAAACAGTATTCACTTTTTTGGTTAGATATACTCTGTTTTTTACGTTTATAATCAATCCTTCAGGAAATACCAATTCCTGGATTCTTTTTTTTGTTTCAAGACTTCCGGAAGCCCAGTAATCACTGAGATTTTGCGAGACCTTTCCGGAGGTAGTAATGTATTTTTGGAGGTTAGATATTTTTGAGCTAGACTTATCAAGTTTTTCAGAAATATCTTTAATTTTTATCTCAATCTCGGTTTTAAACTCTTGATAAAGTTCCAAATCTAAACCATCAAATGCATATTTACGTTGTAATTTCTTTAAATCATTTTTTAGTTTTTCAAGTTCTTTTTCCAAAATCGGTTGTTCAGATAGTTTTTCATTTTCCAAGCACTCATAAGTCAGTTTTAATTGGTCTAAAAAAGGTGCGAGATAAATTGAAGATAATTCGTACGATTTAAGGAAATCAGCAAATAATTGATGAGCCCCTACTCCTTTTGAATTTTTAGTTGTATCAGCATTAATTGTTTTGTCTTTGCATTTCTGACATTTATAGTAGTGTAAATTCTTTTTATTTACTTCATATCCTGTCATTTTACCTCCACACTCATCACAAAGAATAAAGCCCATTAAAGGGCGATCAGAATTTGCCAACTCGTTCTTATATCCATATCGATGGCCGTTTAACAAACTTTGAACAGCAAAAAATTCCTTTTCACTAACCATTGGATCCCAGTTTCCTTTTACAATTTTGTCACCTAATAGGGCGTTGACATTTACCCCACAATAAAAAGGGTTCCGCCACATTTTACTCAATAGTTGTTTGTTGACCCGCAAACCAATTCTATCCAATTCAATAACAATAAGATTATCTGAAACTCCTTCTAGTTTTAATTCCCAAGCTTTACGTACCGATGGCGCCACTGAACTTTTTTCAATCCTTTGACTAGGGCTATAAAAAGTATGGTCCTTTACTCTTGGTCCAAAATGAACATATCCTATTGGTGTCCTTCCTAATGCATGACCGTTCTCTAACATCTTAACCATTCCTGGAATGGTGATTTTTAATCTGTCTAAATTATCTTTTCTGGATTGGAGTAAGCCTGAATAAATTTCCAGCTTACCCTCTTCAGTCATCGTATTTTTACCGGAGGATACTTCTATAATATGTACTCCTAATTTCTCTACAAGTTCGTGTGCTAACGCGATACCTCCTCCTCCACTTCGTGAAAACCGTGAAATTGTATTTATAAGAATTGCAAAAGGCTTTTTTCTTGCGCTTCGTACCTCATAAATTAATTTCATAAACTCTTTTCTAGTGAAGTCACCACTAGCACTTTCATAAGTTGAACCGAACGTTAAACCTAAAGAATATCCATTTTCATTCGCATACTTGTTCGCTGCATCTTTTTGAGTTTCCAGACTTCTATTCAGTTCTTGGTCTTTACTTGAGACCCTTGTGTAGAGCCACAATACAGGGTTGAAAACTTCAACCTTCTTTACTTTCTTAGTAAAGGAAGCAAATTTATCTAAATTCATAATATGGTTATTTAATACTATTTGACATTTGATTCATTTTCAATAATTAAAAAACAATGTTCTTTTTTATATACATTAAAAGTTAAAATCGACAATTGATACAAGGATTCAATTATTTCATTAGCTTGCTTTTCCGTTACATCCTTAAACCCATCATAAAAACGAAGTTGTTCTATTGATAGTTTCCGTACCAATCCAAATTGATCCCAGTCTTCGCGACTATTTGTTTCAGATTTTCTATTATGAGAGTTTTTTCTTTTCTGCGAAAAAGAACCTATACAACAAAAAACTATCAATAAAATAACTAAAATGTTCTCTTTATACTCACTTTTATAATCATAAGGTATATTCATATTTTTTAAATTTTAAGTAAAGAAATAAAAGCTTTTATAGAGACCTTTCGTATCAAGGCTTCCAGAGCTACTAACTCTGTATAAAAACAAAGGTAAGAATTTTACACCAAAGTAACCATATATGGTTACCTTTTTTTAATTAAATTGTTAACTTAGTACTGACTATTACTATGGAAAAAAAAACTTTTACGAAAAATCTAGGCAAGCACATTGTTAAACTTAGGGAAGAAAAGGAAATAAGCCAGGTAGAACTGGCTAAGCTATGCAAAAAACCAAAGCAGAATATTAATCGATTGGAGGCAGGAAGCATAAATCCAACTGCTTTTCTATTATATGAGATTTCAAATGCATAAGATGTTCCGCTAACAGAAATGTTAGCTTTTTAAGGTGTCAATGCTCTGCTGTAAGTGGATTCACGAGTATTAACTTAAAGTTCTAAAAGAAAATCTTGT
>JANPOX010000463.1:0-3973 GCA_031428235.1 Bacteroidia bacterium
TTTCGTATCAAAACTACCGGTACTCAATTGTAATTTTGTTTTAAAACCCTGATTAAACAATGGTTTATTTTGCAAATGAATACTTCCACCAATGGCACCGCTGCCCCAAAGTGCACTTCCGCCACCATATTCTAAAGTCACATTATCAAAGAACAAAGTCGGTACAATGCTCAGGTCAGGTTGTCCCAACATTGCATTCTGAATGTTCAATCCATTCCATAATAAAGCAGTATGATAGGAACTTCCACCCCGCATACTTGTAGTAGCAATATTCCCATTACCGTATGACTTTACATGAATTGTTGATTGATTTCCCAAGAGATCTGCTAATGAAGTCGTGTTATAGCGTGCCAGTGTTAAACTATCAATGGATACTGATTTTTTAGATGGATCAAGGAGTTCTTGTTTAGTTTGAAAAATTGGAACTTCCGGTAACTGATGAAAAGTGGTGTCTTTTTGTTGCGAGTAAAAAGTAAATGATAAGAAAAAACACAAAAGAAACACACCAACAGAAGGATCAGTAGTGGTTAAGATATATGTTCTTAAAATTTTCATTTTTAGTTTTTTTATCAAAAAGCTTTAGGGAAAATAAAAAAACAATATGTTGCCAGAACATCTTGTTTTTGTTAGCTTTTGTTTCCCCGAAAGCTTCAAAATGCGATTTGGCAGGTCTTCTGACTCGTCTTTGTTTTTAAACCTTCCCGTTTGCTAGTGGCGCACAGTGGCACTTGATAAAAACATTATTTAAGACTTACAGCAGCGGGCACTGTTCATGAATTACACATGATTCCCTCTTAATTTTAAGCTCATTTTTAAAATGATCTAAAAACCAAATTGCGGTGCAAATGTATATAAAAAAAGTAAACCCGCACATTTAATTTAAATGTGCGGGTTTAAAAGGATATTTAGAAACTATTACGTTCCGGCTAAAATGTCTCCCCATGATGCGCCATCAGGCTGATCTTCTACCTTAATGCTTAATACAGGAACTTTAGAATGATGTATAACTTGTAAAGCATAAGGCCCTAAAAAGAAACCACTTAATTCCGCATCCTGATCAGTCATAATAGAAATAAGGTCGCAATTGTTTTTTTCGCAAAAGTTTACAGTAGCTACTGCTCTGTTTTTTACATTTTCAACTAATTCAGTTGTACACGCAACACCTTTATCTTTTGCTGCCGTTTCAACCTGTCGCAGCATAACCTGCATTGCATGTTTTTTGTTTTCTTCATCATCTGCCAAAATACCAACTGCGTATACTTGAGCGGCAAATTGCTTTGCTAATTCAAGAGTTAGCACAACTTTATGTCTGGTATGCTCTGAAGTATCTATTGGTAAAACAATTTTTTTGTAACCCGATTTACTTGCATGCTCACTCATGGTTAACACAGGGCACGGACTTTTAGTTAAAACTTTTAATGCGTTACTGCCAATGGTCAGGTCTTCCCATGCACTATAACCATGTGTGCCCATTACAATTAATCCGGCATTAATCTCTTTGGCAAATTTAAGAATTTCCGCAGTAGGGTTTCCGGTATTAACAACCGTTGTTACTGTAACGCCATTGTATTCATTTCTGATATCCTGAGCCAGTTGTTCAAGTTTTGCTTGTACTGCAATCGAAGCAGTTTCTATATTATCAATCGTAATGCTCGGAGTAAATACATTAAACTTTTCCCAATGCCTTGTAATGACATGAACTAAAAAAATTTCACCTTTGGTATACTGTGCTAAAAACGCACCATGTTTAATTGCTAATAGCGAGGTGTCAGAAAAATCTGTGGTGATGATAATTTTTTTTGTGTTAAGATGTATCATAAATTATGTTTAGGTATTTAAAGTTAAAAAAAATCTTTATAGTGTATTGTTATGTAGCAGTAAAAAAGTGATCTAATTTATAATTTAAATTTCATTATTGTTAGATATTTATATAAAACAAAATTACAATATTCACAGATATTAATAATTAGTGATTAATAATCTCCACATCCTTCAACGTATGTTTGTGTTTAAAAAATATGGCAAATAGTATAGCAATGATCGCAGAATATATTGCAAAATAAGTCCAGATGCCTTGCCAATTCTTATCTCCATTGCCTCCAATAAAATAATGATCTATTACATAGCCACTTACTTTACTTCCAAGATAGGCTCCTACACCATTTGTCATCATCATAAATAAACCCTGGGCAGATGAACGGATTTTCGAATCGGTAGTAGTTTCAATAAATAAGGAGCCCGAAATGTTGAAAAAATCAAATGCCATTCCGTATATAATGCATGACATTATAATCATCCATAAACCATCCGTTGGATTGCCATAAGCAAATAAACCAAAACGTAATACCCACGCAACCATACTGAATAGCATCACTTTTTTTATTCCAAATCGTTTTAAGAAAAAAGGAATAGTGAGAATAAATACTGTTTCAGAGATTTGAGAAATAGACATAATGATGGTTGAATATTTCACTACAAGAGAATCAGAATATTCAGGAATTTTTTTAAAATCATCTAGATACGAATCGCCATACATATTGGTAAGCTGCAGAGCCGCTCCTAAAAAAATGGAGAAGATAAAAAACAAGGCCATTTTGTAATTTGTAAAAAGAGTAAATGCTTTAAGTCCTAATTGTTCAATAAATGAAGTGTCACTTGCTATCGATTTTTGTGGAGGACATTTAGGTAATGTAAAAGAATATATTCCTAAAATAATAGCAAAAATGCCGGCGATGATAAATTGATTGGCATTGGCTTTGCTGCCGGTTAAGTTCGTAATCCACATTGCCACAATAAATCCAATAGTTCCCCAAACCCTGATTGGTGGAAAAACTTTTATAACATCAAAATTATTGTTTTTTAAAATGGTATAAGCAATAGAATTTGAAAGTGATATGGTTGGCATGTAAAATATCATCGCTAAAAATATAACATAATACAATGTGTCGGGATCGTTTACATAAGGCACATAAAATAAAACGACACCATAAAGTATATGTAAGATTCCATAGAGTTTTTCAGCATTTAACCATTTATCGGCAATGATGCCTGTGATTGCTGGCATGAATAGAGACGAAAGCGCAAGAGTTGAAAATATGGCTCCAAACTGAGCGCCCGACCAGCCTTTTGCATTAAAACAATAAGTACCGATAGTTATTAGCCATGCTCCCCAAACAAAGAATTGAAGGAAACTCATTATTATCAAACGCATTTTTAAATTCATAGAAGTAGGTAGCTAATATTAGTTCATCACAAGATATAAAAAAAAATTAAAATGTCACTATTGGTTTCACGTCGTATTATAAATTTTAAAACCTGGAAATTATGATAGTAAAAAACATTATACTGACAGTACTATTAAGCATTTTTATTAATGCAACTTTTATTGGCAGAACATTAGTTTCACTGCAAAAAGCATTTGATAAAAAATACATCACAGCCAAAGCAATTTGCAAGGGTGGCCTGGAGTTGGATTATTCAATTTCTAATTTAATAAAGGATTCGTTGTTCATTGTTATACCTGCAGGATGGAGGTTCAATTCTGATGCAGGAAAAAATGATTACCAGGATATTTTATTGGCGCATGAAGAAATGCTTGTATTAAGGCCAAGAGAAACTAAGAAGTTTGATATAAAAGGATATTGCTGTGAAGCCACAAAAGGTGGTCCGCAAAAAGGCGCTCCTTATACTTTAGGAAAAATGGCTGATAGCAGTTTAGTAAGTTTGGCGCGATACCTCAATTGTCATAAAGTTGATTCAAATACCGAACAATATAGTGTATGGGCAATCAGCGATGGTAAAGAAACAGCAAACATTACCAGTAATAATGATTCTATTGCTGCTTTATTAAGGACATTTGTAGCTGCTGTTAAAGGCGAGCCATTACCTTGGTATACTCTTTTAAAACGCGCAAAGGTTACAAATTCAGGTGAGGTTCAGGACCATCTGGTAAGGTTTAAAGCAGAGATAAATT
>JANPOX010000464.1:0-1603 GCA_031428235.1 Bacteroidia bacterium
TGCAGAAATATATAATCAGAAAAAGAAGAAAGTTCTGGAGCTTAAAGACATAAAAATTACAGACATTTTTTCCGCATTGTTCAAAAATTCTACAATCCAAAGTGATATTACAGCAATCGAAAAAAACTTGGTTTATAAAAAAGTGATACAACAAATCGGAGATGTCGATGATAAAATTAGAGAACTTGGATCGCCATTAAAAAAAATCAGTCATGCTTTTGAATTTCTATTTAAGGAAAATAAAAAGGCAATAGGTTATTTCGTTGCAATACCAATTGTAATTTACATAATTGTCTTATTGGTAAAACTTAGTGTTGAAAAAATTGCTCATATTAATCCTGAAATTACGGCTTTTCTTTTAAGTGTTAATGCCATATTATTGGTTGCACTAAAAAAAGTTCGCCCATTTTATAGTCGTATTAATAACGCCTATCAGCGACTTATTTCTCTCCGTAAATCTCTAGAAGTTTTACGTGAAGCTAAATTGAAGGAAGAAAATGAAATTGAATCAGAGCTGAAAAAGGGTTTAGAGAAATTAAATAATGATGAAGAATTTGCAAAAAACAAAATATCCATTTTGGATAATGATATTGTTCAAATAAATAAAGAAATTGATGATTTGAAATCAGGCAAACGTTTAATAGATTTTATTGAACAACGTAAAAATAATAAGGAATATCAGAATCAATTGGGGATCATCTCATGGATCCGTAAGGATTTTGAACAGCTAAATAACATTATGTTAGAGCAGAAAGAATTCAAAGATAAAGAAGAAGAAGATTTTAAAATAGATAGAATAATTCTTTACATTGATGATTTAGATCGTTGTGATGAACATAGAGTATTACAGGTCCTTGAAGCAGTACATTTATTATTAGCCTTCCCATTATTTGCTGTTATTGTTGGTGTAGATCCGAGGTGGTTAAATAACGCTCTCGAACTCAAGTTCAACAGTCTTCTGACTTCTATGAATGATTCTTTGTTTACTGAAAATAAACTTGTTAGAAAAAATAAACCAGCCTGTACATACGATTATCTAGAAAAGATCTTCCAAATTCCTTTTACTCTGCGCCCAGTAAGCGAAGAGGGTTCGAAACGGTTAATTAAATCATTAATAAATGTTACTGAATCTGAGACTCAGGAAATTATTAAAATAATAGAAGTAGAACAAGAACAAAAAGACGCTGAAAAATTATCAAGTAATGTTATTAAAGATGAGAGTACACAAAATATTGAGATTCCTCGGCAAAAAATAAATGAACCTAACCTAAATCCCAAAACCTATAGTATAACAGCTTTAACTATTAATAAAGCCGAGCTTGATTTTATGCTTCAATTAGCATCGTTAATTGGTGAAACTCCAAGGACGATAAACCGGTACATCAATGTCTATAGAATAATTAGATCACACCCCTCCTTAAAAACATTACATGAGAACGAATTGCTAAGTTACAAATCGGTCATGTTATTACTTGCAATTGTTATTGGAAAATCTTCTTCATCTGACACTATAATCTCAGGATTGAAACGGTCAAAAGAAATGAATCTAAGAAATTTCATAAAGGAACCTGATCATTATTTGAAGTGGCTTGATAAACCTGAA
>JANPOX010000465.1:0-2033 GCA_031428235.1 Bacteroidia bacterium
GGTTAATTTAGGCTACCCTATCAATACTACTGATGATGATATTTATTATGTATTATCTGCTAATGGAGACCGGGGATATTACGCTTCGGGTAAAGCAGGAGGACAGGGGTTAAAAGATAGTTATACGGTTTATCCGGGTTATGTTGGTAAAAAACCATCTACTTTTATAGTTAAAGGGAAAATTACAGAAAAAGGAATCCCAGTAGCATCTCAAATTTTTGTGGATATAGTGGACCAAAATAATAAGAAATTCGGAGAATTTGTAAGTAACTCCTCTGGAAATTATTTAATATCCTTGCCTTCAGGCGGACAATTTAGATTATCTTTTAAATACAAAGAATATGCTTATAAAATATTGGATATTAATACCAATAATTTAGATGGATATGAAGAAAAGATAGCAGATATTAATTTTGACCTGTCAGAGCCGGTTGCTGTTGAGCCTAAAAAAGATTCAGTGATTGAAGTGATAGCGCCTGTTGAACCCATAAAAATTAAGGAGCCTGTTGTTGTACAAATACCTTTAAAACCTAATAGATCATTACAGAATAAAACAAAAGATTACGCTGATTTATATGGTGATATCACTGCAGAAGGTCTGGTGTTCCGAGTGCAGATAGCCGCCTATAAATATCCAAAGAATTACACGTATGCTCATTTAAAAGGATTGGGTGATGTTGAGAATTTGTTATTGGATGATGCTATTACACGAATAACTATTGGCGGTAATTTTAACACCCTAGGTGCCGCTTACGTTCATAATGTAAAGGTTATTAAAGCAGGACAAAAAGATGCGTTCGTCACAGTTTTATATAATGGTAAACGAATTTATTTAGAAGATCTTGAGAAAATGGGAATCTTCGTTAAAAAATAATTTGTTCATCATATTGATCCGTCAGCGGGCGGATCAGCATCTCTGGCTTTATAAATTTTGTACTATAGTTCTAAAATCTGCTTCCCGTGTTCCTTTGATTTTACATCGGTGATCACGTTGCTGATAATACCTTTTTCATTAATAATAAAAGTGGTACGGATAATGCCATCGTAGATCCTGCCCATAAATTGTTTAGTTCCCCAAACATCATAGGCTTTGATAATCGCCATGTCGGTATCTGCTAATAATGAAAATGGCAGAGAAAATTTATCTGCAAATTTCTTATGCATCTTTTCATCGTCGGCACTGACGCCCATAACAACAAAATTTTTCTTACTGAGAAATTTGTGTTCATCACGTAAACTGCAAGCCTCCATCGTGCAACCGGGAGTATTATCTTTTGGATAAAAATACAATACAATGTTTTTTCCTTTAAAGTTATTGGATGAGATTAACTTTCCATGCTGATCCTTTGCTTTAAAGGTCGGGGCTTTATCTCCAACTTTTAAAGAAGTAATATGAGCAATAAATTTTGGCGCTTTAGGTGTTTCAATTATTTTTTTAGTTGTTTTTGGAACAGTAGGTTTCATGGTCACTTTCGCAACACTTTTTTTAACAGTCTCTTTTTTAACAACTGCTTTCTTCGGGTTCGTCTGAACAATTTCTTTTTTTGCCATTACTATTATTTTTGATTGAGTTTGAATTTTTTTATCACGCCTTGGTGTGATAGAATGAGGCGCATCTTTACTGATCACTTGTGTTTTAAAGAACTGGCACCATTCGGTCAAGGGACAGATTTCACATTTTGGTGTTCTTGCCAAACACACATATCTTCCATGAAGTATCAGCCAGTGATGTGCAGTTGCAATGTATTTTTCAGGTATGTGTTTAATGAGCTGTTGTTCACTCTGCAAAGGATTTTTAGCTTTTGTTAATCCAAGCCGGTTTGAAACCCTGAATACATGAGTGTCAACTGCCATGGCTGGTTTGTCATAAATGACAGAGGCAACCACGTTGGCGGTTTTTCTTCCCACACCGGGTAGTTTCACCAACTCATCTATTTCGCTTGGAATTATCCCGTTAAAATCTTTTAGCAACATATCGGCCATATTAACTAAATGTTTGGCTTTATTATTAGGATAGCTCACACTTCTTATAT
>JANPOX010000466.1:0-10571 GCA_031428235.1 Bacteroidia bacterium
TGATTAATCGCATTGCCAATTTAATGGGCGTACCACAAAGTGATTTTGAGAGCTTGAAAAATATGTTCTACAGAGATAGTAATTCCGATTATAAAGTACTTGGAATTGAACCATCAGCAACTGAAGAAGAGATTAAAAAAGCATACCGTCAAATGGCGATTCGTTACCATCCTGATAAAGTAGCGTCGATGGGGGATGAATACCAAAAAGGCGCCCAGGAAAAATTCCAGAAAATTCAGGAGGCTTACGAAAATATCAAAAAACAAAGAGGCATTAATTAAAATCGTTAGTCCTAAAAATAATACAGGTGAGGTTATAATGATCTCACCTGTTTTATTTTCAATTATTTTAAATGAATATATAAAACTCAACTAATAGACTATAAAAGTCTTGTTTTAACGAAAAGAACCAATTATCCTCATATACCTGGCTTAATTTTATAAAAAAAGCCTGAAATGAGAACCTATATACTTCTATTCTTTTGTACGTTTAGTTTATCTGTTTTTTCGCAATTCAAGTGCGAAAAAGTAACAGGTGAATCCTGTGATTATGAAAAATTTTCGACAATTCATTCAAACTATAACAACGCGTTAATCGAAAAACCTTTAACAACAAAGGCGACTGATACTTCGGAATTCTTCTCTTATCCCCCAACGGGCTTATTAACCTTGTTTTTTGAAGACAATATGTGTCCGACTAATGTTTGTGTTTATGACTCCTTTGGGAAATGTGTTCATAATGAAGCTTTGCAGAAAAAGAATGAGTTTGAAATTGACTTAAGAAATCAACCCATAGGTCTGTATGTCATGGAGCTCAGGTTTGGGAATGAAAAAGCGGTAGCGAAAATCCAATTACACTAATAACGATATATAAGATGAGTGAATCATCATTGTAACTAAAAAAAACACGAAAATGAGAAACTATGTACTTATTGCCAGTTGCATTTTAAATTTATCAATGCTGGCGCAGTGGAATTCTAAAAAAATATCTGATCAACAATTTGAAGACGATAAACAGGATTTGACATTCATTCCAAAACAAAACGGAACAATTGTTTCCAAAAAAGTGCCTATCATACAAAATGATATTGCATTGGATCTTTTTCCGGATCCTTCATCTGGATTACTAATGGTGCCTATTGAAAACAATTCGTCCCAAACTAATGTTTGTATCTATGATGCGCTTGGAAAATGCATTTATAATGAAGTTACTGTAAAAAGAAATGATGATATTGATATGAGCAAACATGCCAAAGGGGTTTACCTTATGGAGATCACATCAGGAGACGAAAAGATCCTTAAGAAATTGGTGGTAGAGTGATTTTTATACTCTTAATTTTTATTCGGCCTTAGGACGCTGAGAGCTTTTATAAAAAACTTCTGTCTTTAATTTTTCAAGTCCTCCAATGATCATCGTGTGCGTTGAACAAATATGATCGATGGAGTTTTGCGCATCTTGTGTAAAACCACTTCTTGGATAAGCACAGAATAAACAGAACGCTTCTGTTGAACAGAATTTATGCCACATATTCTTCGAGCTGACCGGTTGCCGTGTAAAATTATTGGCTTACACAAAAGGATTTTTTCAAAGGAATAAATACGTTTTTTTACATGTTTAATCCATTCCTTCAACTCTCTTACAGATAATTTTCTAAAGGCATTCATAGAAAATAAGACAGGATTAAAATTATTACAAAAAATAAAAAAGTAAAAATTTTTCTGAAGCTTTTTTCAAATTAAGTTCTAAAAAGTATTCCATTACAATGCAATATCTATAGATTTATTAGGATCGTAAAATGGTGACAGAATGATTATTTACAGCCACATGAATGTCCCTTGATAAAAATTAAAATATTTAACGCCCCAAAAAAAATGGCGTTAGCGCATACATAGCAAGTGTCTATGCAGTTTTGGCATATTTGATGACTCTTGATATTATATATTTAACGAGTTTTTATTTTGAAAAGAATTACCCAACAAGTGAATTCTTTAAACTTTAAATTAAGCTAATATTATTTTGTAAACTTTGTGATACAATGTCAGCGTATTTGCGAAGGAGTTTATCGCCGTCCAGATAACTAATGATGATTTTAATGGCTTTGTTTCCTTTTGTTAATGTGTAATTTTCATACAAATAGTTTATATTATTCATTGTGTATGACCCATATTGAGAAGTTGAATTGAAATGTTTTATTTTAAGATGATCCACTTTTGAAGCTGATGTAATATAGGTTTCGGGACTTTGCATGTATTCATCATTGATTGTTAAATAAGATTTTTCATCGATACTTATTCCTTCATGAACATCAAATTCTTCAATAGTTACAGAGAAAGATTTGGCAGATTCTGCTTTGGAAGCCTTGTCGTAGCTTAAGTAGTTATGCAGGTATTCGGGTAATACTGATTTTGATTTTTTTAATTCGAAAGGAAGTGTAACGCTGATCTGTTGTGATATTGAATAGCTGTTCCATTTTACTTCTTTGAGGTAATGTTTGTTTTCGGTTGTTGACGAATTGCCGGATACAGGACTATTCATGAGGATAAAACATAACAGGAACTGTAGGATGGTTGAACATAAAAAAATCTTAAATTCTGAACTTGTTTTTGATCTTATAAAATGATTGGTACGTTTAAACAGGTTTTCTTTTTCTTTAAAAATAATATTTGGAATTTTAATACACTCACCGTTTTGTGTCGTCTCTTTAGTAATATAGGTATCAAAGGAAAAATCAAATTTTGCTTTTTTCCAGTCTGTATAATTGTTGTTTATTTTTTTATCACATTCTTTACAAAACACCATACGCTCTGTGGTGATTGTATTTTTAAAGTTGCAATGGTTACATTCCAGGTAATTCATGAGGTGTTTTAATTGAATTATGAATGACCGAATGTATAACCTCGATAGTTAAATTGAAAGCGTTTTACCATTTTTTAACTTTCCAATATAATTGCCATTGGAGTGGTGCAGCCCTGTTTACTATGAGTAAATTAGCATATATACATTGGCACAATATTAGCGCTACTCAATTAGTGTTCGTTTAACAAAGAAATAAAACCAAAAAGGGTTGTAAAGTAATTTACAGCCCTTTAAAAATAATTATATATTATTTTAAGAATTCAATTTTTTGCTTCCCTGTTTTTTAATCACTTCCATTTCAACCTGTAAGTTTTTGAGCATGTTCATGATACTTCCCACGTTTAATTCCTCTTCACGGTAATCGGTCATATTGATACAACACGTGTATTCCCATAACTCAACAATGTCTTTCAGGTTTACTTTATAAGGTTGGTACATTTTATTATCGGAGTGGCATTCCAAAAATCCTTTCTTGGTATTTAAATTAAAAATCCTTTTGTAAGATAAGCCGTCATCCTTGGTCACAACAATATAGGTTTGTCCGTTCTTCACCTCTTCTAATTTTTCCAGATATTTTGCTACCACAAAAGATCCTTCTTTTATTGGTGGCATACTGTCACCTTTAATTGGAAAGGCCCTGTGTTTACCACTTGGTAAAAATGGTAATTTCATGCGAGGCAGTCGCTCCATATAATCCGGATCGGCATAACCTTTTAAATAACCTGCACTGGCTTTTAGAGGAACTAATTCCACCATGTCGCGGCCATCATCGTCAATTAAAACAGGAAATAACATCCTGTTCTTTCCAATTTTCATTAAGCCATCCAAACTTGTTTTGCTTAAATCACCACGCACCAATGCATCCACGGCAACGTGAAAGAAATCGGAAATAGCGATCAGTAGATCGATTGATGGTTCGTTACGGTTTTCTTCGTAAGCACCTAGCCGTGAACGGGTGATGCCTAGATTCTCTGCCAGCTGCTCCTGCGACAGGCCTTTTTGCAAACGCAAATATTTTAAATTACCAAATACTTTACTCATGATTTTAAATTGCTACGATTTGTAGCACGAATATACTACATTAAATAGTATTTTTGTAAAAGGTTTTTGTTAATTTTTTAAATTTGTTGTTGACATGGGTTTTGTGGATAAGGTTTTACTTATCTGCGAAACCCTTTGTTTTTTGATAGAACACTTTTCTCTCGAAAGCTAGTGGGACCGGTCGAAGTGACAGTTCACTAAAGCTGTGAGTGTGAGGGATGCAAACGGAAAGCTACCGTATGTAGCTTAAGCGAAATACGGGACTTGGAATGACAGCCCGACGGTGCCAGTACTTTTGCAGTGGCACGCCCAATTTTTTAAATTTAATTTCATGTGAAAAGATCAGTGCCCCAACCGCATGGTTATATGAGGAATATTATCCTCAAGGTACATTTCTCCTTCAGGAATAAAACCTAAATTCTGATAAAATTTATCAAGGTATTGCTGGGCACCGATTACAATGACAGAACTATTGAAACGTTTTTTAGTTTCAGCAATGCTGTATTCCATTAATAATTTACCATAACCTAAACCCCTGACCGATGGATGTGTAACCACTCTTCCGATGGAAGGTTCGTGTTCATAGGAAACACCCGTCGGAACAAGGCGCGTACAGGCTACCAATTTTCCGTTATCATACCCTAAAACATGAAATGATTTTAGATCCTTGTCATCCATATCCTGGTAAGCACAATTTTGTTCCACTACAAAAACTTCGGCGCGTAATTGAAGAAGTTCATATAATTCAATGTTAGAAAGTTCGCTGAATGTTTTGGTAATAAATGTGATCATTTTTATAAATTAGTGTGTTGCACTTCGACTCCGCTCAGTGTGACATAGTACTGTCATCCTGAACTTGTTTCAGGATCTGAATAGATGCTGAAATAAATTCAGCATGACTTCGACATTTTAACTCTTCGCCTGCCAAGCTTAATACGATAAATTAATATTCATTTATAGCTAACATAACTAGTGTACAGGCATGCAAAGTTTCTATGCCTTTGCTTTCGGCCAAAGATTCAAAAGCAGCATTTTCTGCACCTAGATTAAAAATGATGCGCTTTGGTTTTAATGATAAGATGTAGTCTATCCAAGCGTCCTGATGAGCCGGGCCAACGTACAAGGTTACGGTATCCACATCTTTGATCTCGGGCTTATCGGTTATGATATCCAACCCATGAATTTTTCCGTTACGGAGTCCTACGGGGTAAACCGTGTATCCGTGTTTCAAAAGGCTAAATGTAGCTTTGTAGCTATATCTGTCAGTATTTGGTGATGCACCAATAACAACTGTTGTTTTATTCTTCAACATAGTTTAAATCTTTTCCAAAGGTTTCTTCTAAAAAATAAAGGGCAATAAATCCAATTCCAATAATAATGCAACCGGTAATTTTTGTAGCCAATAATTTATCGACGCAAAAAACTGAGATGATCAGGTTTAATAACAGTGAAATTAAAATGGTGGAAGCTCTTACAAAGTTTGGAGCGGTTGTGGTAGCAGTAGCGCGAATGTTTGTTCCAAATAATTCTGAAGCAGTGCTGATAAATACAGCCCAGTATCCGGTTGCAAAACCAATAAACCCTACAATGCTATAAAACACGGGAACTGAGGTGCCGCCATATAAAAAGTAAAGGACTGTGCCCACAACTGTGAGTGATAAGAAAATAGCAAATGCTTTTTTTCTTGACTTTAATAATTGACTGATCAAACCGGAAGCAATGTCTCCCACCGTTATGCCTGCATACGCATACATAATGGATTTACCGGCTGAGATTGATTTTTCAGGAAGCCCCATGAGTTCGCTTAATTCCGGCGAAAATAAAACAAGTGTTCCCATCACGTACCAAACCGGAACCGTGATGAAAATAATACAAAGATATTTTATAATACTTTTTTTATTGGCAAACAGCTGCATGATGTTACCCTTTCTTACATTGCTTTCTGTTTTAATGGCCGCAAACATTCCCGATTCGAATACGCCGATTCGGAGAAGTAAAAGAGCCAGGCCCATCGCACCGCCTAAATAAAACGAATGTCGCCAGTTAGAAATCACTTCCCCCATAAAACCAGCTACAACCGCTCCAAAAACACCAACCGTTGCAACAATCATCGTTCCGTAACCGCGCTTTTCCTTGCTCATGCTTTCGCTCACCAGGGTAATGCCGGCACCTAACTCACCGGCCAAACCAAAGCCTGAAATAAAACGAAGTACCATATAAGTATCGGTACTATGTACCATTCCATTTAAAATATTTGCAATAGAATACACTAAAATGGAACCGAACAAAACAGAAAGACGTCCTTTTTTATCGCCCAATATTCCCCAAAATATTCCGCCAAATAACATACCGGCCATTTGCCAATTTAAGAGCAGCTTACCATACATTAGGTTCAACGTTTTTTTAACGGAATCACTAATGCCGGGATATTGTTCCGGTAAAATTTCATTGAGACTGTCAAAACGCTCTACTCCAAATAACAACAGATCGTAAATATCAACGAAATAACCTAGAGCCGCAACAATGATTAATTTGTTAAGGTTTTTATTTTGTTGAACATTAGGCATTTTTTTATTTTTTATTGTTTATGGTTTTGTTCCAATTTTATCTCTTCGGTAACAGTTACTATTCTCAAAAACTGGCAAGTTCCGTCCACCGCAAATTACAAAATTATGATTGAATTTCTTATAACTATTGTTTTAGGCTTCAAAAGCTTAAAAAATCATTGAAATAGTATAATAGCCTTTTGATGAAATCCTAAAATTAAATTATTCAATAAATAGGATTTTGAACGATGCCATGTTTTAAATATTAAAAAATACGCTTTAGCTATTATATTCCTCATGCAAACGAATTTAACGATCAGTGCAATCTGTTCAATGTAATTTTAAAAAAAACAAAGAGATGAAAAAAATATACTTGTTTATTTTATTAAACATACTGCTTAACAGCATAGTTGCTCAAAATTTTGAGTGGGCCAAAGTTGATGGAAAATATGCCTATGACTACGGATACGGAGTAGTAACAGATAATGCTGGAAATGTATATACGGCGGGCAAATATGAAGAAAATGCTATTTTTAGTGGCGTCACACTTCCTAACCAGGGCAATCATGATATGTATGTTGCGCGTTATTCCCCTACAGGAAATCTTGACTGGATCAGAACAGCAGGCGGTTTCAATGGTGATTATGCGCAGGCTATCGCTACTAATAAAACAAGTAATATTTATGTAACCGGCGAAGTGGAAGATGGCACTGCGTTAATAACGTTTCCAGGGTCAACTATTACGCTTACACCATTAGGAGACAATGACTTATTTATTGCCTCTTATGATTTTAACGGCAATTTGCAATGGGCGAGAACTGATGGCTACTACTACAATGAAAAATCACGCGGCATAACCTGCGACAATTCCGGTAATGTGGTTGTTTGTGGATACTATAAAGATACAACGATGTTCAATGGAACCAAGATACCCTCAAAAGGAGAGGAAGATATGTTTGTGGCTAAGTATGATGCGAATGGCACTATTTTATGGATGCGAAATGCAGGTGGACCCGGAAGAGATGAAGGGAAATCTGTTGTGTGCGATGCATCGGGAAATGTTTATGTATGTGGTATGTACTCAGATGGTGCTGTATTTGGAACAACAACCTATACCGTTGCAAATACACCTTTTGGAAAATACTTTGATGGGTATATTGCTAAATACGATCCAAATGGAAATTTATTATGGGTGAAAAGCATTGTGGGCGATTATGATGATGTTGCCTGGTCGATTACAAAAGATAATGCAGGAAAAATTTATATCAGTGGAGAATTTAGCGGTGCAAAGTTTGGGACTGTAGATGAATGGCCAAATGGGATGCAAGATATGTTTGTAGCCTGCTATGACCAAAATGGAAATTACCAATGGGTTTCTCACGGAGGAGGTTTAACGGCAGACCGATCAAGAGGAATTACTTGTGATGGAACTACCATTTTTGCAACCGGCCAGTTTGGACTCAATGCAACTTTTGGACCCAAAGCTGTAAACGCTGTTGATAGTTCTGATGTTTTTATTGCTGCTCTCGATAATACAGGAAACTTTTTATGGGTAAAAACTGTGGCAGGAGTTACAGATACATTTGATGACGGAGGAGGCTATGAGTCGGGCGTCGCCATTTGCGCAGATCCGGGTGTAGTTTATATTACAGGCTCTGTGCTTGATGGGGCTTCTTTTGATAATATCAGTATACCGGGCTATACCAGAACAGATGCTTTTCTCGCCAAGTTATCAAGTGTTGTAAGTGTAAATGAAGTGACACAAAATAATACAATCAGGATTTATCCCAATCCGGTAAAAGACAAATTAACGATTGATTACAATCATGATTTGGAAAAAGGTGAAATTATGATTTATGATGTCTTAGGGCAGATTGTTTTGAAAGAAAATATATTACGTAACAAGCAAATAAATCTTGGCCAATTTAAAAGCGGCCTATATACTTATATCATAAGAAACGATAGCCAGCACATACAAAATGGGAAATTAATTATTGAATAGCCAGAACTATAACTACAATTACCTATTTTGAAAAAATATTTCAAATTTTTAAGGCAAGCAACTCTATTTTACTTAAATTTTCATTTTAAATTCTTAAGGTTTTTGTAATTTAATTATTAAATATTTTTCTAAATTCGAAACTTAATGTACGCCTTATGATCTATAACAATATACTTTTAGTGGACGATGATGAAGATGATCAGGAAATTTTTATTACAGCTGTTCAGCAAATTAATCCACAGTTAAAATGTAGTGTTGAAAGTGAAGCAATAATTGCGCTTCAAAAACTGGAAAATAAAGAATTAGTGCCGGATGTTATTTTTTTGGATCTGAATATGCCTGTTATGAACGGGCAGCAATTTTTGGTTGAAGTAAAAAAGAGAGAAGAGTTAAAACATATTCCCATCATTATATTTTCCACCTCTCGCCATGAGCCTACAAAGCTAATTACCAAGCAATTGGGAGCACTTGATTTTATAACCAAACCAGATAATTTTACCACATTAGTGGAGGTGTTAAAACCGGTTTTCTGTTAGTGTATTTTTATGAAAGAGAGTTTTGGCGACAATAAAGAAATAAATTTAAAGGCGACTTTTTCTGTATTACCAAGCAACAGTTTACTTGTAGATGTTGACTCACCCAAATTTACCATTTTACTTGCCAGTGATAATTTTATTAAAGTATCCGGTAAATCCCGAAACGATTTAATTGGAAAAGGTGTATTTGAAGTTTTTCCTGCAAATGGTTCTGATGCTGATGATACAGGTTACGTTAAACTACAGGCCTCATTTGAATTTGTAATTAAAAACAAAAAGCCACATTCGCTGGATGTCCAACGTTATGATGTAGCTGATGAAAATGGAATTTACTCAGAACGTTATTGGTTAATTACTAATGCCCCTGTTTTTGATGAAAATGGAAATGTAATTCATATCCTGCATTCACCTGAAGAAATTACTTCTAAAATCATGGTGGAAGAGCATGAACTTACTAAGGAAATTGAAACCAGTTTTCAGCAATTGGCCAATAGTTTACCAATTGTGGTTTGGACCGCCTCTCCGGATGGAAATCTGACGTTTATTAGTAATCAATGGGAAGAAGTTTATGGAAATCCCATAAAAAAAAGTCTTGGAACTGGTTGGGCAAACTATGTGCATCCGGAAGACGTTAAAAGTGCAGGTGACAAATGGGCACATTCTTTAAAAACAGGCGAACTGTATGAAACGGAATTTAGGGTTGAATTTAAAGATGGAACTTACCATTGGATTTTAGTGAGAGCAACACCTATTTATAATGAAGAAGGTAAAATACTTTCATGGAGTGGTTCTAATACAGATATACAAGATAAAAAAATTAGTGAAGATGCGTATACTGAAAGTGAAGCCCGTTTTAGGAGCTTAGCCGACAATATTCCTAACCTCGCATGGATGGCAGATCACGAGGGATGGATTTTTTGGTATAACAACCGATGGTATGAATATACCGGAACAACACCAAAAGATATGGAAGGATGGGGCTGGCAATCGGTTCATGATCCTGAAAAACTTCCTTCTGTTTTAGAAAAATGGCAGGCCAGCATTAATACCGGTAACGAATTTGAAATGGTATTCCCATTGAAAGGGGCTGACGGCAAGTTCAGGGATTTTTTAACCCGGGTGATTCCTATTTATGATAAGTATGACAAATTATTCAGATGGTTGGGAACTAATACGGATATTACCCCGCAGCGTTTAGCGGAAAAAGCGATAAAAGAAAGTGAGCAAAATTTAAAGAATGTCATTTTGCAGGCTCCCGTGGCCATGTGTCTTTTCAAAGAACCCAATTTTAAAGTGGAAATTGCCAATGAAAAGATGTTTGAATTATGGGAAAAAAAAGCAGAGGATGTTATGCATAAACCCATACTTGAAGGTTTACCAGAAATCAAAGGCCAGGGATTCGATATATTTTTGGAAGGCGTTTATACAACTGGAAAAACGTATACGGCAAATAGCGTTATTGTAAAATTGCACAGAAATGGAAAAATTGAAGATGTTTATGTTGATTTTGTGTATGAAGCTTATCGTGAAGCGGATGGTAAGATTACCGGAATCTTAGCTGTTGCAATTGATGTGACCGAACAGGTTTTA
>JANPOX010000467.1:0-4275 GCA_031428235.1 Bacteroidia bacterium
CTGGTAGATGTTTGCTTTAATTGGAGATAACCCAAAAGATTATCCTAAATATTGTTGTAACAATTTGCTTCTTGAACTATGACGTAAACGACGAATCGCTTTTTCTTTGATCTGACGAACACGCTCACGGGTTAAATCAAACTTATCACCGATTTCTTCTAAAGTTAAACCGTGGTTTAAACCAATTCCGAAAAACAATTTAACCACATCTCTTTCTCTTTCCGTTAAAGTTGATAAAGCTCTGTCAATTTCTTTTGATAAAGATTCCATGATCAAACCTGCATCTGCTTTTAATGAATCATGATTCACTAATACATCCAATAAAGAACTTTCTTCACCGTTTGCAAATGGAGCATCCATACTTACATGACGGCCAGATACTTTCATGGTATCAGATACTTTATCAATTGGCAGATCTAATAGTTCGGCAATTTCATCAGCACTAGGCTCACGCTCAAATTCCTGCTCTAATTTAGAGTATGCTTTATTAATTTTATTTAATGAACCTACCTGGTTCAAAGGTAAACGTACTATACGGGATTGTTCCGCTAATGCTTGTAAAATAGACTGACGAATCCACCATACAGCGTAAGAAATAAATTTAAAACCACGGGTCTCATCAAAACGACGAGCCGCTTTAATTAAACCTAAGTTTCCTTCATTAATTAAATCGGGTAAACTTAAGCCCTGGTTTTGATATTGTTTTGCAACCGATACAACGAAACGTAAATTCGCGCGGGTTAATTTTTCTAAAGCATCCTGGTCACCATCCTTGATTTTTTTGGCTAAAACAACTTCTTCTTCTGCAGTAATTAATTCTTCCCTACCAATTTCCTGAAGGTATTTATCTAATGAAGCACTTTCGCGGTTGGTAATGGATTTGGTAATTTTTAACTGTCTCATGGTATTGGATGGTTTTTAAAAGCTAACAAAGATAAGAAAAAAAAAGTTTTTCTGCAACTCTGTATTGATTTGATTATTAATTGATTAGGTTTTTGTTATGTTTTTAACACGCATATCTTAAATTTTTAGACCTATCGTAAATGAGTAAAGACATAACACCTAATTCATAAGATAAACCTTTAACACTACTATAAACCAAAACCATAATAGGCCCTCATTCCATTTGGATACATACCTTCAATTAATACCCCGCCTGTTTTTGTTTCAAGCATATTTTGAATATCCTTAATAGTAGATACTTTCTTTTTATCCACTGAAATAATAATGAAGCCTTCTTTGATACCTGCATTGGACAATTTTCCAGGCATCATTTTAGCAATTTTCACGCCTGCATTAATGTTATATTTTGCAAGGTCTTCAGTATTTAATTCTTCAAACTCAGCACCTAGAGAATTTACGGCTGTTCTAAATACTTCCTGTTTTTTTATAATGCCCAAACTGTTTTCTTTATTCTTTAAAACAACAGGAATAATTACTTCTTTTTCATCACGGATGAGTGTGACGTTAATCTTATCACTTGGCCTGAATTTACCAACCTGTTCCAGTAATTCTGAAGTACTTTTTACGGTTACATTTTCAATTTTTGTTACAACATCGCCTACTTTAATCCCGGCTTCTTGCCCTGCACCATTTTGTGTTAAGCCATTAATATACACCCCTTTTAATTGTTTGATGCGTTTTTCATCAGCAAATTTCGAATCAATATCCTGGATGCTTAAACCAATAAAGGCACGTTGTACAGTTCCGTATTCAATTAAATCAGATACCACTTTTTTTACAATGTTAACAGGAATAGCAAATGAATAACCTTGATATGAACCATTATTAGAAGCTATGGCAGTATTAATTCCTACCAGGTCGCCTGTTGTGCTAACTAAGGCACCACCACTATTGCCGGGGTTAACCGCAGCATCGGTTTGGATAAATGATTCGATAGGGGCAAGGCTGCCTCCTTGTGAGTTGTGTTCCAATATATTTATGTTACGGCCTTTAGCGCTAATAATACCTGCTGTAACAGTTGAATTTAAATTGAAAGGATTGCCAACTGCCAACACCCATTCACCTACTTTTACATCATCGGAATTACCGTAATTTACAAAAGGCAATTCTTTTTCTTTAATGCGTAATAAAGCAAGATCAGTGTTGGGATCCGTTCCTATTAATTCTGCTATATAGGTTCTTTTATCATTTAAAACCACTTCAATTTTTGTGGCCTCATTCACCACATGATTATTAGTTACAATATATCCATCGTGGCTGATGATGACACCGCTTCCGCTTCCCTGCATCATATTTGGTTGGCGCTGACGTCCACCAAAAAGCCAATCCTGAAAAGGATCATACGCTAAATTATTTTTTTGCTCAACTATGGTTTTAATGTGAACTACTGAATTTACAGATTTTTCGGCTGAGGCTACAAAGTCTGGAGCATTCGCCATTGTAGATAAACTGCTGTAATTTGTGAGTTGTGTTGGGGTTGCGTATGGATTGTAATTTGTTACCTGATTAGTTTTTGGTTGATCAAAGTAATAATTACCGGCCAAAGCAATAGCGCCACCCAGTGCGCCAACAAATAAAGATGAGATTACTTTTTTCATATTCGTTATAATTTTTTGGTTGTTTTTGATATTACAAACTTTATAACGCAAAATTAAAACATAAGTTATGCGAATGTTTTGCTTTTAACAATACTTAACGACAACAGGCTTTCTGAGGCACTTTTATAAATTTTTACTAAAAAATTAAGTATAAATAATGTTTTTGTTAACAAAGTGACGAAGCCTTAAAAAATTGTGTAATTTTAGTCTCCCAAATTATCATGCGATTTAAGTATAAAATACCATCTTTTGTTTTCGGACTTTCTATTGGCCTTTTAGCGGGCATTGCTTTTTTTATTTTTAAAATGGATGATTATCTGAAGAAATTCAATAAGCCCAATATTGATAATATTAAAATAGTAGAGCAGGCCGTTTCAACTGCTCCTTCTGAAAAGAAAGAGAATAAAAAGGCGGAGAAAAAGATACGCATTAATACAAATCAGTCGCCCAATATCAATTACAATGAGGTAGATGCCTTATTGAAAGAAGAAGATATTAATGTTGCGCAGGAAGAATTATTGTCGGTTAAGAATATTAAGGTAATTGATCTTGATGCTATAACAAAACGAGATACTTTAACAGGGCAATTAGCAGGTGTTACAAGTTCTGAGTATCCCAATTTATTTTTTGTAGAATTCTGGAAAACACCTTTAAATTCTAAAGGATACCGCATGACACGTAATAGGGTAATTCTTTATGGCCTATCAGACTTCAGCAGTATTACAATTTACAAAGTTGATGATAATTTTTATTTAAAGAATGATGATGTGGTTTATAAAATTTCCTCAGGTACTGAGTTTAAACCAATGGAGCTAGTTCAGGACTCCGGCCTGTTAGCCAGAATTAATTAATTTTATGATGCAGTTAGAATGCTACAAATATCAGGGTACAGGTAATGATTTTGTACTCATTGATAATCGTGAAAAAAATATTTCACTAACTAAGGAGCAAATAAAATGGTTGTGTGATAGACGTTTTGGTATTGGTGCCGATGGTTTAATGTTACTGGAACTGGAACCCGGCGTTGATTTTAAAATGGTTTATTTTAATAGCGATGGCAGCGAAAGTAGTATGTGTGGTAATGGCGGACGATGTATTACAACATTCGCCAAGCGATTGGGAATTATTGATTCAGAAGCTAAATTTTTAGCAATTGATGGCATACATGATTCCAAAATCCATGAGGAATATGTCTCATTGAAAATGAATGATGTAAGAGAAGTTGAAGTAGGGGAAGATTTTTTTTATTTAAATACGGGCTCCCCTCATTATGTGAAATTTGTGAACGACCTTGAAAACTTAGATGTATTTTCTGAAGGAAAAAAAATACGCTACAATAATCGTTTTTCAGAAGCAGGAACCAATGTGAATTTTATTGAAAAAAAAGACAACACATTATTTGTCCGTACATACGAGCGCGGCGTAGAGGATGAAACACTATCCTGTGGTACTGGAGTGACTGCTGCTGCTTTAATAGCTGCATTTAAAGGTCAGAGTACTGATAAAAATAATTGTGTTATTAAAACATTGGGGGGAACCCTCAATGTAAAATTTGAAAAAGTTCTGGAAAATACGTTTTATAATATCTGGTTGGAAGGCCCAGCTAATTTCGTTTTTAAAACAATCCTGGATATTAAAGAAGAGATTCTTTAGTTATTTTCTATCCTGTCTTTAAATTGTTTATGTATATTTAAAATATGCAATTATAATAGTA
>JANPOX010000468.1:0-2676 GCA_031428235.1 Bacteroidia bacterium
GTTCGACCTGGCTGCAAATTCTGTATTATCGGATATAGAATACCAGTCATTAGCCGCTATGCTCGATCCTTATGGAAATAAAGCCCTTGGAAAAGTAACGCAGTATTGGACACCGTCTGAACAAAATGAGCGCTTATTATCTTTAACCGATTATCTCTTATACAATCGTTTGGCATGGCTTGGATTGGCGTTATTGATTATGTGGTTCAGTTATGTAAGATTTAGCTTCTCACAATTTTTAAATCCTTCCAAAGTATTTTCGTTTAAAAAGAAAAGAGAAGAAAGTCTTTCTCCAAAAACACCTTCCATCCAACACGTCGGGGAATTACCAAAAGTAACCATCAGCGCTAGTGGAAAAGCATTCTGGAATCAGTTGTTATTTATTTCACGTTTTGAATACAAGCGTATTGTTAAAAGTTATTTCTTCATCATCATGTTGGTATTAGGTGGTGTATTGGCTTATGTGATCAGTAGTTTTAATTCGTTGATTTTTGGAACAGAAGTTTACCCTGTTACTTATAATATCGTGAGCCAGACAGGTTCAATGTTCCAGTTCATGTTATCCATCCTGATTATTTTTTATTCAGGCAATCTTGTATTTAATGAAAAACAATTTAAAGTTGATGAGCTGGTTGGCGCCTCACCAATTAAATCTTCCACACTTGTGTTAGGAAAATATTTAGGTTTGCTGGCATCCGTGGCATTGGGATTGTTAGGAGCATTGATCACCGGAGTTGTTATTCAATCTCTCAAAGGCTATTATCATTTTGAATTTAATCAGTATTTCGTTAGTCTTTACGGACGCACATTTATTAACCTCGCATTAATCTCTGCTATATGTTTTGTGATTCAGTTTATGGTCAGTAATAAATATGTAGGTTTCGTTATTTCTTTTATTGTCGCATTTTTATCTAAGATCATATTCAGTCAGCTTCAATTAAAAAACCCTTTATATAGTTTTAATTCAAGCGGACCTACGTTGCCCTATAGTGATATGAATGGGTATGGAGATTCAACACCAATTTTTTATTTATTTAAATTGTATTGGCTAGCCGTGATTGTTTTGTTATTCGTTTTTGCTATTCGTTTTTATTTAAGAGGAAAAGAAAAAGGTATGAAAGCACGGTTCCGTTTTTCAAAATATGATTCTCATAAGCAGTTCAGATTAGCAGCAATTGTTTCAGGAATTGTCTTTATTGGAATTGGATCTGTGATCTTTTACAATGTGAAAGTGGCTAATAAAATAATTACGAAAACGGAACAAGAAAAACTGGAAGCAAAATTCGAACAAACCTATAAGCATTTTCAATACACCAAACAGCCGCGAGTAGTATCCAGTTATGTGGAAGTGGATTTATTTCCTGATGAATTAGGTGCTAAATTCAAAGGCTATTACTTTTTAAAGAATAAACATAAGGTGGCCATTGATACGATCATGATTAATTACAGTGGAGAAATACAACTAAAATCACTTCAATTTTCATTGCCCCATATTGAAATCATCGATGATACTGAGATGGATGTAAAGGTATTTAAATTGAACGCGCCGTTGCAACCAGGTGATTCTATCCGGTTGGATTTCGCAATTGACTATTTCCGAAAGAGTTGGTTTAGTAACAATGAAAAATCGGATGTGGTTTATAATGGCACCTTCATCAACAATAGTTTACTGCCTTCGATGGGGTATAATGATGACGCAGAACTTGATCAAAATGAAGCGCGTGCTAAATTCAATTTAAAGCCCAAAGCACGCATGAACAACATCAATGATACAGCTTCATATGCCAATACATACATTAGCAAAGATGCCGACTGGATCAATTTTGAATGTATTGTTAGTACAGTACCTGATCAGATCGCTGTGGCACCGGGATATTTAATTAAGGAATATACAAAAGACAATCGCCGTTATTTCCATTATAAAATGGATTGCCCGATCCTGAATTTTTATTCGTTTTTATCAGCACGTTATAAAGTAAAAAAAGATAAATACAAAGACATCAATATTGAGATCTACTATCATGAAGGGCATGAATATAACTTAGACAGAATGACCAATTCCATTAAAAAATCGCTTGCCTATTATGAGAAAGCATTTAGTCCTTATCAGCACCGCCAGGTTCGTATTTTAGAATTCCCCCGGTATGCCACTTTCGCTCAGTCGTTCCCTAATACTATTCCTTATTCAGAGAGTATAGGTTTCATTGCACACGTGGACGAAAATGATCCATTAAGTATTGATTATCCGTTTTATGTAACGGCACATGAAGTTGGTCACCAGTGGTGGGCGCACCAGGTGATTGGTGCTGATGTGCAAGGGTCTACGTTAATGAGCGAATCCATGGCAGAGTACAGCGCCTTAATGGTAATGGAAAAAGAATACGGTAAAGAAGCGATGCATAAATTCTTGGCAGATGCTTTAAATAAATATTTATTAGGAAGGGCCACAGAAAAGAAAAAAGAATTACCAATTATGTTAGCGGAGAACCAGCAATACATTCATTATAATAAAGGTTGCCTGATCATGTATGCGCTCAGGGATTACATTGGCGAAGATTCAGTAAACTCTGCTTTAAAACGCTACATTAAAAAAGTCGGTTTTCAAAGTGCGCCTTACACAACGGCTAAAGAATTTGTAGCCAATATGCGGTTATCTACACCTGATAGTTTTCAATA
>JANPOX010000469.1:0-6238 GCA_031428235.1 Bacteroidia bacterium
AGCGATTTGTGCCTGCTCAGTTCCAACTTTTTTAATTTCTTCCTGACTCATTCCGCCTTTACGAATACGCTTACGCTTTTTCTTATCAGCTAATGAACCCGGTCCTGTTCCAGGTGCCGCTTTTTTCACTTCTTTAATTACCGGTAATTCAATCTTACCCATAATTTTTGGCCCATCTAATTTTTGATAAACCGTGTCATGAAATACTTCCTTTTGCTCTTCCTGTTTCTCAACAACTTCTTCAACTGCAGGGGTGGCTATTTCTACAACCTTTTCTTCAACAACTTCAACTTCTTTCTTCTTCTTACCTTTAGCTGCCTTAGTTTCTTTTTCTTCTGCAGCTTTCTCGTCTTCCTTTTCTTTCTTAGTCTTTTTATCCGGCTTTGTTTTTTGATTCAGGGCGCTTAAGTCCATTTTACCTAAAACCTTTGGCCCGGCAAGCACGTTGCTTTCAGTTGTTTCAATAGCAGGTTCAACAACAGGTTTAGATGTTTCAATTTCAACAGGTTTTTCCGCTAAAGCTTTTGCATCGTCTGCTTTCTTTTTTTCTGCTGCTATTTTTGCTGCTGTCGCGGCGGCTATTTCTTTCTCACGTAGTTCTTCCTGCTCTTTGGCTTTGATCGCTTTAAGATCTTCAACCACAATAGACTCACGTTTTAATTTATTAAGATTTTGCCCGATGTGTTGAGCTTCTTCTTTAGCAGATTTATCCCCTGAAAACTCTTTTGATAATAATGAATATTCATCATCACCAATTTTAGCGTTGGGATTATTTTCTACCGGGCGACCTTTTGCAGCCAGGAATTCCGCTATTTTACCCAAAGATAAATTGAATTCCTTTGCTACTTTACTTAATCGCATTGTTTTTGCGTCTGACATACTTATATTTCCTTGACTTTTTATTTATTCAAATTTGCTTTTTTATTAATTAAAAGAAAGCTAACTCTTTTTATTCCTATTGTTTGATTAAATTATTTAGTTGTTGTTTTTTCAATATTCTAACAACTAAAAACTCATTTCAAATAACTTATTTATTAATCTTCAAACTCAGACTGTAACACCTGCTTCACATCTTCAATTACATCTTCCGCTAATCCTGTTCTGCGAACTAATTCAGCAACATCCAATTCCAATACAGATTTAGCGGTATCGCAACCAATTGCCTGTAAAGCATTAATAACTGATTCTTCGATTTCATCAGAGAATTCAATTAAATCAACATCTTCAATATCCACTGCTGTATCTTCGTTGTCACGGAAAACATCAATTTCATATCCGGTTAATTTACCCGCTAATTTAATATTGAATCCACCTTTACCAATTGCTAAAGAAATTTGATCAGGCTTCAAGAAAACCTCTGCACGTTTTGTATCTTCATTTAATTTAACCGAAGTAACTTTTGCAGGGCTTAAAGAACGTTGAATTAATAATGAAGCATTTGAAGTATAATTAATTACATCAATATTTTCATTTTTTAATTCTCGAACAATACCGTGAATACGTGAACCTTTCATACCAACACAAGCACCTACCGGATCAATACGATCATCATAAGATTCAACAGCTACTTTTGCTCTTTCTCCTGGTTCACGAACAATTTTTTTAATAGTAATTAAACCATCAAAAACTTCAGGAACTTCCATTTCAAATAAACGCTCAAGGAAAGATGGCGCAGTACGAGACATAATAACCGACGGCGTTCCATTTTTTAATTCTACCTTATGTACAACTGCTTTAACTGAATCTCCTTTTTTGAAAAAATCAGAAGGAATTTGTTCAGTTTTAGGTAATAATAATTCATTACCCTCATCATCCAATAACATGATCTCTTTTTTCCAAACCTGGTAAACCTCAGCGTTAATAATATCTCCAACACGCTCTTTGTATTTATTATAAATACTTGTCTTTTCTAATTCAAGAATTTTTTGAACTAAATTTTGACGCACTGATAATACATTACGACGTCCAATTTCATCCAATTTTACTAATTCAGTAACCTCTTCGCCGATTTCAAAATCAGGCTCAATTTTTTGAGCGTCTGATAAACTAATGTGCTTGTTTGCATCATAATCAAAAGAATCATCAGCAAACTCATCATCAACAATGGTTCTGTTCTTGTAGATCTCAATATCTCCCTTATCAGGATTTACGATAATATCGAAGTTTTTATCAGAACCATATTTTTTTACCAACATGGTACGAAATACTTCTTCGATGATGCTCATTAACGTTGCGCGATCAATGTTTTTGTCTTCTTTAAATAACGAGAATGATTCAATTAAATTTACACTTTCCATTGTTTTGTTTTTTTAAAATGGTAATACTGATTTTGTTTCTTTTGTTTGATTATATGTTAGTGTTATGTTTTCCACTATTGTTTGGTTCCCTTTTCCAATCGTCTTTTTTTCTCTTCTTGTTTCTTCCACTACAAACTCCTTTTCATCCGCACTCACTAAAACGCCTTCATGCTTAGCGCCTTCTTTAGTAACCACTTTTACCTTTGATCCAATATATTTTTTATACTGAGGTAATACTTTAAAAGCTTCTGTTGCACCAGGTGAAGAGACCTGTAACTCATAATCTTCTTTCTCTCTATCCAGATTGGCTTCAATAAACCTGCTTAATGCAACACAATCAGCAATCAAAACATGGTTGGGAGCGTCAATATAAACCTCAATCTTACTTCCGGTTAATACTTTTACATCCACAACGAATTTATCAGTGCCTTCAAAATGGACATTTATTAAATCTATTATCGTTTGTTTTTTTATCATTGGGTAAAATAAAAAAGGGACTTTATCCGTCCCTCTTCCTTTCTATTTATCAATTTTCGATGGCAAATATAGGCAGTTTTTTCTGAATATCCAAATAATTAAACTGTAACTTAATATAATTTGTGACGTTAAATTAACCAGAAACCCCCGAGAAATAAAATGTTAAACCGTTTTTTGGTTCTATTGTCCACTGTTTAGAAGTAAAGAACATAAACTTTAAATTATGAAAACACAAGAAAAAAGGGTAACACGGGCTATCATTCTAACCACATTGTTATCATCAGCAACAGCTTTAAATGCTGCAACACCTGGCAAATTTGTAGATGGTGTAATGCAGGAAATGTCAAAGGATGGATTTATTGGATTTTATGTATTTTTTGGGGTTATAGCGTTTGCAACCATCGCATATGTAACCTCTTTAATGGTCGAAAAATATACCAATAAAGAAGATAAAGAACATAATAATATCAGACATATTTCGCGGAGAAACCATCCTCATCATCAACATCACCATAAAGTAATTAAAAAATCGGCCTGATACCTTAAAATTTTGAATTTGTAGACAGAATTACATTTCGGTAAGTATTAAAAAAAGTCATTAATTAACTAATTGTTTGATAAACAGTTGATTACTTAAAGGCTTTTTTTTTTGATATTTGTTACATAGCGTTATCTTTGTCCCGAATTTTAAAACTAAAAACAAAATGTCAGACATTTCATCAAAAGTAAAATCTATCATCGTAGATAAATTAGGCGTAGAAGAAAAAGAAGTAACCCCAACAGCAAGTTTCACTAATGATTTAGGTGCAGATTCTTTAGATACTGTAGAATTAATCATGGAATTTGAAAAGGAATTTAATATTGCTATTCCAGACGATCAGGCTGAGAAAATTGCAACTGTAGGAGATGCAATTTCTTATATCGAAGCAAACGCAAAAAACTAAGAACTTTACTCTTTTAAAAATTATTTCTTATGCAATTTAAGCGCGTAGTAGTTACGGGACTTGGTGCTGTTACACCTTTGGGCAGTAATGTTAACGATTATTGGACAAATTTAATTAACGGCGTTAGTGGTGCCGCACCTATTACACGTTTTGATGCATCTAAGTTTAAAACAAAATTTGCCTGTGAGGTAAAGGGTTTTAAACTGGAAGATTATTTTGACAGAAAAGAAGCGCAACGTTTAGATGCTTTCTCTCATTACGGAATTGCAGCTTCTGTGCAAGCAGTTGCTGATTCCGGAATTGATGCCGAGGGTATTGACAAAAATGAAATTGGCGTGATTTGGGGTTCCGGTATTGGAGGTTTAGATACTTTTCAAACAGAAACTTTTAATTTTGCCAAAGGAGATGGAACACCTCGTTTCAATCCTTTCTTTATTCCAAAAATGATTGCTGATATTTGTTCCGGACATATATCCATTCGTTTTGGTTTCAGAGGTCCAAATTTCACAACTGTTTCGGCATGTGCATCTTCAACTACGGCTTTAATTGATGCTTTTACATACATTAGGTTGGGTAGAGCAAATGCTATTATTACCGGAGGATCAGAAGCTGCCATTAATGAAAGTGGTATTGGCGGCTTTAATGCTTGCCAGGCAATGAGTACACGGAATGAAACTCCTGAAACAGCTTCTCGTCCGTATGATAAAGAACGTGATGGTTTTGTATTAGGTGAAGGCGGTGCTTGTTTGGTTTTAGAAGAACTTGAACATGCTTTAGCCCGTGGCGCAAAAATTTACGCAGAAATTATCGGTGGCGGAATGAGCGGAGATGCTTATCATATCACAGCTCCACATCCGGAAGGATTAGGTGCAACATTGGTTATGAAACGCGCTTTACAGGATGCAGGTATTTCTCCTGATGTAGTTGATTATATCAATACTCATGGAACAAGTACACCTTTGGGTGATGGTGCCGAACTAAAAGCAATTACCAATATTTTTGGTGAGCAGGCTTATAAAATGAATATCAGTTCTACAAAATCAATGACAGGCCATTTATTAGGCGCTGCCGGTGCTGTAGAAGCTATTGCTACTGTTTTAGCGGTGCAAAATGACATAGTTCCTCCAACTATTAATCATGTGACAACTGATCCGGAAATTGATCCGAAATTAAACTTAACGTTTAACAAGGCTCAAAAACGTACTATTAATTATGCAATTAGTAATACGTTTGGTTTTGGTGGCCATAACGCAGCTGTAGTAATTAAAAAATACATCGCTTAATTTATTGCTTTGATAAAAATTTTATCAGCATTAACACCCCTTTCAAAAAAAGATAAAGAGTTCAGGCAAAAACTCAAAAATATTCTTGGATTTTATCCTGATAATCTTGCATTATATAAACAGGCATTCAGACACAGCAGTTCATCTAATGAAATTACTGAACACCTGCAGAGCAACGAACGCATGGAGTTTTTAGGCGATGCTGTTTTAGGTACCGTTGTAGCAGAATATCTTTTCAGATTATTTCCAACAAAAGATGAAGGCTTCTTAACACAGATGCGAAGCCGTATAGTAAACGGCCAAAATCTTTTTATGCTTTCTAAAAAATTTGGCTTTGATGAATTACTGAATTCCAGACTTACAAAAAAAGAAAAATTAAGTTCATCCGCTTACGGTGATGCTTTTGAAGCGCTACTAGGAGCAGTGTTCGTAGATAAAGGATTTGATAAAACCAGAAAATTTATCCTGAACAATATTATTAAAACACACCTGGATATGGATGAGCTTTTGCATACGGATACAGATTATAAATCTCAGTTTCAGATCTTAATGCAACGCCAGAAAAAACAGTTCGAATATACTATAGTGAAAGAAGATCTCTATGGCAAAGAAAAAATATATGCCATTGAACTATCTATTAATGGAGAACCTCAGGCAGTGTTCGAACACAAATCAAAAAAAGTTGCGGAACAAAAAGTGGCGCAGATTGTATTGGAGCAATTAGCGGGAGAATAAAAAAACCTTACTTTGTCATTGAATAGTAATAGCCTTTGTGTTTTTTATACTTCTCAAAAATTTTCAATAAATAAACTATGTCGTCGGTTTGTATAAAGTCCGGACTTTTTTCAACCGCCGCATAATTCTCTTTTTCTGTTTTCACTCCCCACAAGGATACATGAATATTTTTAGTATGCGCTTCTTTAATTTGTTCGGCAGTTACAACGGGACTCGACATCGATAATCCCCAGAAGTCCCATTTTTGAGCGGTTTCAATTCCAAACTCAAAATCTTCTGTTAGCAAAAATAAATTAGCATCCGGCTTAAGATCTTTAATCGCTAATAAAAAACCAGGGTCTAAATTTTCGATAAAAATGCGCTGACCCAGCTGATGCCGATCTAATGTTTTTGTTATTGTTCGTGCAAATAATTTAAAATACTCTGATTGATCAAAATTACCATAAGTAGCCTTGCAATCTAGTGTAATAAATATTTCCTGCGGATTTGATATTTTTTCAAT
>JANPOX010000470.1:0-5009 GCA_031428235.1 Bacteroidia bacterium
TTATTATTATCATTTAATTTAAATGGGCAGCGTAATACTGACTCCTTATTGCAGATAGTTAACAATACTTCTGCAAGCGATAGCGCCGTTTCTAACTCATACTTGTTACTTGGCCAAATCTACTCTTTAAATAACCCTAAACTTTCGCTTTCATACATTAATAAATCCATAACACTTTATCAGAAATTCTCTTCAAAGTTCCTATACCAGCGTTATTTAAAAAAAGGAGAGATTTTTCGATTGTTAGGTGAGATCGATTCAAGTTTGCATTATACAAATCTTGTTTATGAACAAGCCTTAAAAAACAATAAGCAATTTGATGTGAGCGAATGTTATGGAGAGTATGGTTTAATTAGCATCGCACAAGGAAATTATCAAAAAGCCATTGACCAGTTCGGTAAACAACTAACCATTGTCAAAAAAAACAAATACAAAGGGAATTTTTCAGGAATCTATAATAACATAGGCATTTGTTATGGAAATAAAAATGACTGGGATATGGGCCGCGAATATTTTTTAAAAGCTCTTAAGGATGATCAGGTAAATTTACGTACTATGAATTTAGGGAATGATTATAATAATCTGGGTGTGGTATTCCTGGTACGTTATTCTTTGGATTCATTAAAACAGCATCATAACCTGGATTCGGCTAAAAAATATTTAAAAACAGGCTTGAGTTATCGTTATAAAATACATGACAGTATTGGAATTGCAGGTTCATTAAATAATTTATCGTTAATTGAAAATGAGAATGGTAATTTTAAACTGGCCTTATCTTTGGCTGATTCTGCTTTTAATATTGCCAGTCTTAACGGATATAAAAAAATTCAGGTAGAGATCTATGAGTCCTTTGATCAGATCTATTCAAAAATGGGCGATTATAAAATGGCCTATAAATACCTGAGTTTGAAAAATAAATTGAACCTGGCTTTTGAAAAAGAAGGCTTAACTAATAATATACAGCAGCTCGAATCTGATATTCAGCTCCAGCAAAAACAAAGTCAGTTACTGGAGAAAGATTTGCAAATTGAAAGAACAGAAAAACAAAAACAGAAACAGTTGGCTATTATTATTTTAGCTTCCGTATTAATTATAGCACTTATTATATTCTTATTCTATTTCTTCAAGAATAATAAAACACTCACCACTCAAAATACAATCATATCCGAACAAAAACATTTAATTGAAGAAAAACATAAAGACATTACCGATAGTATTACTTATGCTCACCGCATTCAATCATCATTGATTCCTACCCAACAGGAATTAAATAAGCACTATTCAAAATTGGCTATTTTATTTCAACCAAGGGATATTGTAAGCGGTGATTTTTACTGGTATTCGAAAATTAACGAACTCAATATCTTTGTTTTGGCTGATTGTACAGGGCATGGTGTGCCAGGTGCTTTTATGAGTTTTATTGGCATTAACCAGTTAAATACCATTGTTAACGAAAAGGGGATTGTTAGTCCGCAACAAATTTTAAATGAGCTCAAAAAGGGAGTTGTCAGCAGCCTGAACTCTAATCAGGATAACAGTGAAAAGAAAGATGGAATGGACGTTGCTTTAATTTCTTTCAATAAACACGAATTGTTCTTTTCAGGGGCAAATCAATCTGTTTTAATCATAAGAGAAAGTCAGTTGATAGAGTTAAAAGGTAACAAGCAACCAATAGGTTTATCAGAAAACAATGAAAATTTTAATGAAGTAAAGTTTGAATTTCAAAAAGGTGATCGCATAGTTTTATACAGTGATGGTATTGTTGATCAGTTTGGAGGGGAACTTGGTAAAAAATTAAAAACAAGACATTTCAAAGCTTGGTTAGTTGAAACATCCTACTTATCATTACAAGAACAAAAAGAAGCCATTACTGAAAAGTTGATTTTATACAAAGAGAATTATGATCAGACAGATGACATCACTCTCGCTATTATTGAAATATAGAAACACAAATTTACTCCGTATGCAAAAAACCGTTTTGATCTTATTGACTTTCTTTTTCTCACAGATGAAAGCACAGATAGTTCCTGTGTATGAAACTTTCACTTTAAAAAACGGGCTTAAAGTGTATTTGTTGCAGTACGGAAATATTCCTGCCATCAATGTCAGGTTGGTTTTAAATACAGGAAAAGTGAACGAAGCACCTGGCCAACAAAATTACAGCGATCTGGTTTCCAATTCTATTTTAATGGGAAATGCGAAGTATGATATGGAAGCCCAAACCAATAAAGCGTTTGTATTGGGTACTTCTTTAGTTGCAAGTTCTACGAATGATAATACGATGCTGGAAATGAATATTTTAAGCAAAGATTTGGATGCCGGTATGGACCTGATGTCGGCCGCAGTATTAAGTCCTGTTTTTCCAAAAGATAAAATTGATCAACTGATCTCGAGAAATATTGATTTTAACAGTCCAACAAAAATGGACATCGGAGAGTTGTCATCCGTATTCAGTAATTTTTTTATGTATGGCATTTCAAATCCAATGGGTCGTTATTTTTATAAAGCACAATTGCAAAAAATAACTCCGGCTTTGGTTAAAGAATATTATGATTTTAATTTTACTCCGAAAAATGCTAATTTAATTATTTGCGGTAGTTTCAACATTGCTGACATTAAACCCATCATCGAAAAATATTATGGTTCATGGAAATCCGCCATGGGAAACACTAATGGGGTAAGCCTTGAATCTCTAACCATAAAAAAGAAAGAGATCGGATTTATTAACAGGAACGGAGCCACTCAGTGTGCCTTGCAATGGAACAAAATAGCGCCTGCTGTTAATGATAAAGATCAGTTGGCTTTTTCTATCGCTAATGCTATTTATAGTGAGGTATTATTCAAAGAGATTCGTGAGAAAGGTGGTAAAACCTATAGTATTGGAAGCTCTCAAAAAACAGGTAAATTTTCAAATACTTTGATAGTTGGATGTTCTGTGAGAAATGAAGAATTATTTAATACGATAGAATTGTTTGATAAAACACTTCTGGCCTTTCATTCAAATCCAATATCGGAAACAACTTTTAAAGAATCAATTTATAAGAGAATTGTCGCTGTCAAAAAAATGGAAAGTCCTGACGAAGTTTCATCGTTCTATAATCCCTTGGTTTATAATTTTGAAAAAAGAAAGAACATTATCAATGATCTGAATGCTCTCACTGTAGAAGATGTCAATAAGGTCATTAAAAAATATTTTACAACAGATGCGTATAAACTTGTGGTTGCAGGTGATGAATCGAAAGTAACATCTCAGTTAGCGAAAATGGCTGGACTTAAAAAGTTTACACCCTCTGATATTGAGAAAGACAATTAATATTTATTATTTTTAAACCTAAACGATTAATATGACAATTTTAAAAATCACATCCCTTGCTGCTGCTATACTTATTATCGCTGCATGTCACACCAAGAAAAAAGCAACAACTACAGTGGCAACTCCTGTTCCTCCTGCTAAATCTACGACAGGTATTTTTGCACCAGGCGAAGATGAAGTAACTGCTGTTAAAATAAAATTTCCGGATGCTACTTTAGCTACTTTAACGGAAGGTCATTCTATCTATACAGGAGTATGTACTAATTGCCATGGAACAAAAAGTATTTACAGAATACCGGAAGGAAACTGGCAATCCATAATTGATAACATGGCACCTAAAGCAAAGTTAACAGATTCTCAAAAAGATGCTTTAACCAAATATGTATTTTCTATAAAAGCAACTCAACCTGCTCCGGCTTCAAAATAGTAAACACATATGCCAGTAGTTTATAGTACTATTAAAGATTTGGAAGGAAAATAATTTAATGAAATGACCGAAGACCTTCTTCATACTATTTGGAAATACAAATTATTAGGTAAGAATCATTTCATTGGTTCTAAACAGGAAGATATTGAAATTATTTCTATTGGTGAACATAATCAGGATTCTGGCCCTGATTTTTTTAATTCTAAAATCAAGATCAATGATATTGTTTTAGCAGGTAATGTTGAAATTCATATCAGAACCTCCGACTGGTTAAAGCACAATCATCAAAAAGACAGAGCTTATGATAACCTTGTGTTACATGTAGTGTATGAACATGATAAGGAATTGCCGCAAAATGAATTATTCAATGTATCTGTTTTGGAATTGAAAAATTATATTCAACCTGAATTATTGGAGCGGTACGAACAGTTGCAAATATCGAAACAAACAATAGCCTGTGGTAAATCGATAACTACTGTTCCGGAAATCATTTGGAAATCATGGCTGGATCGTTTAGCAGTAAGTCGTATTGAACAAAAAACAGAATACATTGACCAGTTGTTTGAGTATAGCCATCAAAATCATGAAGATGCTTTATACCTGTTGCTTTGCCGGAACTTTGGATTTAAAATCAATAATGAAGCTTTCGAATTATTAGGAAAGTCTTTGACTTATTCTGTTTTAAAAAAATATGCAGATAATGCCTCACAACTTGAGGCCTTGTTGTTTGGCGTGGCAGGTTTATTGGATGATTTGTTTGAAGATAAATATCCGAAACATTTGCAGAATGAATTTGAATTTCTAAAACATAAGCATCAGCTACAACCCATTAAAAAAGAACTGTGGAAGTTTTCAAAAACACGGCCTGTTAATTTTCCAACCATTCGTATTGCTCAATTAGCAAGCATTATAGGTAAACAAAATTCACTCTATCATTTGATAGAGCAGAAAGCTGTTTTAAAAACCCTTCGTTCTTTTTTTGCGGTAGAAACTAATTCGTATTGGAAAACACATTATAAATTCGATGCTGAATCAGAAGAAAGTTCAAAAACTTTGGGGGAAACAGCCTTTCAATCCATTGTAATTAATACGATTGTACCTTATTTGTTTTTTATGGCTAAACATAACGCAAATAATTCTTTAATTGAATATGCCATGGATTTATTGTCTCAGTTGCCGGCGGAGGTTAATACTAAAACCAAAGAGTTCATTGAGCTTGGTATTAAAACAGAAAATGCTTTAGAAAGCCAGGCACAATTATTTTTACTT
>JANPOX010000471.1:0-2190 GCA_031428235.1 Bacteroidia bacterium
GTGCAGATCAATGGTGTTAAAGGAACTCTTTTATCTGGTGGTGATTTTTCTTCACGAAAAACGCCTATTTTAATTTTCGACATACCTGTTTTTTTATTGGTTGATTCTGTAAGGAATAACTCTGTAAATATACAAGTTTAATTTATTAAGGAAAGCTTCGTCGTGGGTTTGTTGAGTGGGCAATCCTCCATTTATTATTTATATATTTGGCCGGATATACACGGCTATTATGAAACATATATTAAAAACTGTAACGCTTTTACTGACCCTACAAACTGGGTTTGCACAAAATTTTATTAAGGATAGCTTAGACACTTATATTAACCGGGAAATGAAGCGCTGGGATTTACCGGGTCTTGCTATTGCCGTTGTAAAGGATGGAAAAGTGATTCATATCAAAGGATATGGTTATTCTGATATCGTCAAAAAAACACCGGTAACGGAGAGCACAGAATTCCAGATTGCTTCCAACAGCAAAGCTTTTACAGGAACTTCTTTAGCTTTATTGGAACATTACGGCAAACTAAAACTGGATGATAAAGTAAAAAAATATTTACCTTATTTTAAAATGCACACGGATTATTTAACGGAGAACATTACTATCAGAGATGTATTGTCTCACCGAATTGGTTATGAAACTTTTCAGAGTGATTTGTTGAACTGGGCCGGTACCAAAACCAGGAAAGAGTTAGTGGAGAACATGGCCAATGTAACTCCTAAGTTCGGATTCAGGGAAAAGTACGGTTATTGCAACATGGGCTTTGTGACTGCCGGAGAAATTATTCCCGCTGTCTGCGATACCACCTGGGATGATTATTTAAAGGCCCATTATTTTACTCCTTTAGGAATGATAAGAACTGAGACGCGTTATCAAAACTTTATTATGTCGCCTAACGCTTCCAAGGCCTATACTTTATTAGATGGAAGCATTTATGAAATTACTCCTGCTAAAGTTGATAATATTGGTGCAGCCGGTTCAATCACTTCTAATGTAAACGATTTGAGTAAATGGGTGATGATGCAGTTAGATAACGGCAAATATAACGGTAAACAAATTGTTCCGGCTAAAGTCATTCAGGAGACTCGCGTTTCCAATACGATTGTAAATGGCAGAAGCCGTAAAGGACAAAATTTCAGCACATATGGTTTAGGGTGGTTTTTGGAAGACGCTTTTGGAAAAAAGATTATAGAACATGATGGTGGTGCTAATGGCTTTTTAAGCAAAACGGTGTTGATCCCGGAAGAGAACCTTGGTTATGTTATTTTGACGAACAGTGACGGACAATACTTTTACGATGCCTTGTCCAAGCAGATCATTGCTGATTTAAACAAACAACCTTATCAAAACCTGAGTGCTTTATATTATAATGGATTTAAAGAAAACTATGAAGAAGAGCAGGCTGCTATTAAAAAATTAAAGACGGAAGCTAAGAATTATAAAGCTGCACCGGACGCCTATAAAAAGATTGCCGGTGTTTATACCAATAAAGTTTATGGTAAAATAGCGATTGAAGCGAAGGAAGGTTTTGCTGAAGTGTGCTTTGAATTTCATCCCCAGTATAAAGGGAAAATGCGTTTTAAGGACCTTGATAAAATAGTAGTAGAATATGATGATGCAACTTCTTTAGGGACAAAAGAACTGAAATATGAGGAGAAGGTTGGAGACTCAACGATTGAAATTAAAGTGAGTGAATTTATTGACCAGGATACTTATATTTTTACAAAAATTAGCAGTGTCTTTAAACCCTTCACATCGAAATAAATAAGTGAAACATTAAAATTTGATGTATCTTTGCATCATTAATTTAGTTCTTTAACATTATGGGCCCGACCGGTTTTGACAGCGAGCGCGATTGATATGTAAGCAGGTGGTGCGTTGTGGATATGGCACCTTAAAATCAACTCTCAAACTTTCATACGGCGAAGAGAATTCTTACGCTATGGCTGCTTAGTCCAAGACTAAACAACCTTTGCAAACCTTGTAGCGTCTTTGCTTAGCGACGAGATTTTTGCATCATAAATTAGCAAATTGTTTCAGTGATGATGTTACCTGAAACAATATTAGCATCTAAGTTCAAGTTTGGTATGAATATAAGCCTGACTTGAATCGAAAACCAATTATGTTCTAAACTTTGTAGAAAGCTTATTAATTCCTTGTTTGGACGAGAGTTCGAATCTCTCCGGGTCCAC
>JANPOX010000472.1:0-3071 GCA_031428235.1 Bacteroidia bacterium
CCCATTAAGGAAGCCACCATCAATTTATCATCATTCTCCGGCGTGCGACCAGCGTTCTCTCCTAAATATACTTCACGACAAAGTTTTAAAGATTGTTCACCATAAGCAAGACTGAAAGCATTATTACGAATACCTGTTTCAGATTCAATACAATGAATGTAAGTATCCATACCTGTATAAAACCACCAATCTGTTGGAACCGATGCAATTAATTCAGGATCTAAAATCACCTGATTAAATACCGTCCAATCACATTTTAAACCCAATTTTTTTTCAGGACCTGTTAAGTCTGCTGTCATAGATACTTCAGCACCTGTACCCGAAATAGTTGGTACACCTAAATGATAAATCCCTGGTTTTTTAATCAAATTTAATCCTTGATATAAGGTGGATGAACCTTCGTTAGTTAGCATTAACGATAAAGCTTTCGCTATATCCATTATACTACCACCACCAATTCCAATAACACCGCTTGGTAAACCTTTCTTCGCTAATATTTCATCACGAAGCGTATCTATTTGCTCTGTTTTTGGTTCGTAGGGATCAACATCAATATAATAAATTAAATCCTCTGGTTTGTTTTGTAATTTGTTTGATAAAGGTTTTCCTTTAAAATAATTATCAACTACATAAACAAAATAGTTTTTATTTTCTTTACGGATCGGTTCAACTGTTTCTGCTAATTGAGAAAAGGATCCGCGTCCGTAAGTAACTTTATCAATGTTTTTAAAATTTTTGTGTTGCATTATTAGTTAAGCATTAACAGGTTTCAATGCTTTAATAGCACATTCAGAAATTTTTGCAGCTAAAGTTTTCAATTCTTCTTCGCTCCACGTGCAACGCACACCAAACGAAATTAAACGGCCAACAACAGCTTGCGTTTTAGGAATATCCAAATTATTGTAATCCTGAGGTGCACCTAACACTTGCACACCTAATTTAGAAGCTGTTTTTAAACCTTTAATATGTTCCCATTGATTAATAAAGTGATACATGTTGGTGAACCAATAATTAAACCCTGTTACCCCCGCTTTATTAAATTCATCAACAGTGCGTTTAGCTATTTCCGTATCGGGCATTAAAATATTTAAAAACGTTCCTGAATCTCCATTATCATCTCCTAATTTAGAAAAACTGATACCTTCAACCTTAGATAATTCCTTTTGTAAAAAGGCTTTATTTTTTAAGTTCGCTTCGCGGATTGCAGGTACTTTGCGAGTTTGAGCTGCTCCCACTGCCGCATGTAATTCAGAAATCCGGTAATTGAAACCAATAATCGGATGATTTTCCATTCCGCGATTATTACCAACATGGTCGTGACCATGATCGCAATAACTGTCTGCTAATTTATAAGTTGCTTCATCATTAGTTACTAAAATGCCACCTTCGCCTGCAGTTGCAATTTTAAAAAAATCAAAAGAATAAGCTCCTGCTTTTCCAAATAAACCAGTTGCTGTTCCTTTGTAAGAAGCTGCAAAGGCTTGACCTGCATCCTCAACTAAAATTAAGTTATGTTGCTTGACAACGGCCATAATTTCATCCATGTTAGCGTTACCACCACACATATGAACTAAGCAAATGGCTTTTGTTTTAGGTGTAATCACTTTTTTAATTCCTTCTGCACTTAAACATAATGTTTCGTCAATTTCAGCAAATACAGGTAAAGCACCCAACATTAAAACCGCTTCAACAGTGGCAATGTAGGTAAACGGCGGACAAATTACTTCGTCACCGGTTCCAATACCGCTTGCTGCTAAGGCCGCTAATATCGCAGCTGAACCATTTGAAACCGCTAAAGCATATTTTGCTCCGGTTATTTTTTTTGCTTCTGCTTCAAAATCTTTTGCTTTCCAAATATTGTTACGCTGTGCATCATGATTAAAACGGAATAAAATTCCTGTTGACAATACATCTTCAATTTCCTTGCGCTCTTCTGCGCCAAACAATTCAGTTCCAGGCATATCTTTTAATTTTTAAAGGTTAATCTTAATAGTTTAAAAATATTCTTCAAATGTTTTTGATGATTCTAATTAGGAAGGAATTCAAAATCGCCGGGCTCATCTATTACTCCAAAATTGATAGAAGCCAGTTTTTGATTTTCGAAATAACAATCTAGTCCGGCTTCATCAAAACTCAAACGTTTTTCGCCCCATTCCTGTTTTTCAGTATCTGACAAGGAATAGCTATGTTCTTTCATCATGTCAATCAACTGTTGTTCATTTAGAGAAAATAATTTTTTTCCAAACAATAAAGTATCTTCATTATCAACTTCAACACTCCCAAACTTCATAGCATTTTTATTATCAAAAAATAAAGAAAACCCAGATTCCCAATAATGATAAACGGTGCAGGAAGTTTCAAGAATTGGATCATCTAAAACCTGGATTTCTTCCGGCTTACCGAAAACCAATTCAGCATCAACGGAGGATACTCCAAAATTTAATGTACAAAATCCTTTTAATAAATTTATTTGAGGTGTGAAATCCATAAGTGGATATAAAAATAAGGCTAATAGCCAGTAAAAACAAGCTAAGAAAATAAATTAAAAAAATAATAAAAAAAGTTTTGCTAGTTACAAATTGGTTTATATATTTGCAGCCCGAAAGGGAGAAGCGTTCTTATTAAAAGATTCTGTAGCTCAGCTGGTAGAGCAATACACTTTTAATGTATGGGCCCTGGGTTCGAGTCCCAGCAGGATCACATCCGTTCTTTTCGGAAACAATCAAAGCCTTGTAAAACGTAGTTTTTACAAGGCTTTTTTCATTTATCTATATCAAACTAAATCAAATTATTTCAAGTCATTCGGTTACCAATTCGGGTACGTTTTTTTTAATGTACTTTTCGTACCCGAATTACAGTTAAACTATTGATTTTATTGACGTACAGAAGACCAAACTTTTGCAAAACAACCTAAAATTAATGTTTAATCGGGTACTAAAACAAAAGGCTAAATGAAAGTAAAACAAAACCTATCAATTCTTATTTGGGCTAAATGCTCCAAAAAAAATAAACAAGGATTAATTCCTGTTTATGCAAGGATTACTATAGACGGTAAGAGAGCAGAAATTTCT
>JANPOX010000473.1:0-9630 GCA_031428235.1 Bacteroidia bacterium
CAATTTTAAAAATGGCTTTGTCGACGGTAATTATCAACTTACTATAATCTATAGGTTTCAATATATAACCTAATGCATTAAATTCAAATGCAGTAATAGCATACTCGTCAAAAGCAGAAACAAAAATCACTTCAAAATCGATTCTATTAAACATTTTTAATAAATCAAATCCGCTTTTTCCAGGCATTTTTATATCCAAAAAAATTAACTGCGGTTTTAATTCTTGTATTTTCTCAAATGCTTCATTTGCATTTTCACATTCCCTAATAATAGTTATTGTTGGACAATATTTGCCCAATAATGTTCGTAAAACAGCTCTGTTATGAACTTCATCATCAATAATAATTGCACTAATCATAATTATTCTTTTACAATGTCAAGGTGGATCCTAATTTTTGTACCCAATTGTAATTTTTCAGGGCTAAATAAATCAATTATTTCCAACTTATAATTTAAGGTCTTATATAATTTATTCAAACTATCTATTTTATCCGAAATCAATCTAGTCCCTTTCGAAGCCTCATTTTTATCTTTTTGTAAATCTCTACCCACACCATTATCTTCAATTTCAATTACCGGAAACCCATTACTTACGCTAATTGTAATCTTCAACTCGGGATTTCTTTTTCCCTTTAATTGTAATAGTCCATGCCATATAGCATTTTCAATAAATGGTTGAGTAATTAAGGCAGGAACCAAAAGCACGTCTGCATTGATATCTTCTGTAATACATAGATTAAAATTAAATTCATTTTTAAACCGAAGTTTTTCTAATTCAATATTCAATTTTATAATTTCAATTTCTTCAGATAAAGTAATAAAATTTTTATTGGAATAATTTAATACCTGCCTTAAAAAATAACTAAACTTCGCAATATATTGACCAGCCTTGTCAATCTCGTTTTTATAAATCAAATCCTGAATTGCTGCCAGACAATTGGATATAAAATGAGGATTCATTTGGGCCTTTACAACCTTTAACTCTAATTCAGTAATTCGATTGGATAGCTCAAGTTGTTCTTTCTGTTTCTTTAACTTTTGCTTATTTCGAATCAGTATAACAATTAATGCTATTACTAAAACACCAATTATAACAATATATTTTAATGAATCAGTAAATAACCTTTTTACTCTATTTGGATTGGGCGCATTATACAGGCCTTGAATTTCTTTATCTGTCAAAGCCTTCTGAAATACCTGAATGTCATCGAACATTCCTTGAGTAAATCGCTCGTTTTTTAAACTTGCCGAGTGGCCAATTATTACTGAATCAGTTTTCAAAAATTTCGTTTCAAATCCCTTTATAGCTTTGCTTTGTAAAACTCCATCAACATAAAACTCTAAAAAATCATTATTACAAATAAAAACCAAATGATACCATCTATTAAATTTCACTGGTAAATTTGAAAGTATTGTCACTTCTTTTGTTGAATCTTTTGTTGAATTAACAGCAAATCTGTTATTATAACATTCATATGCTATAGCAAAAGCATTTGTAAAATCATCTCCTTCAGAATTATTGAGAGTTAGTAATGGATTACTATCATATCCTTTTCCTGCATACACTCTTCTGTCAATATTCACCCAAAACGAAATTGAAATAGTATTAACCTTGAATAATTCAGAAGAACCTAAATTTAAATAACTTGTGGAATGCCCATGGGTAGAAATTGCTGAGTTTTCATTTCCAAACCGATCATCCGTTAAAGTAGTTCCAACATGTTTAACAATTACTTTATTATTTTTTTCTTTTATTTGATGCTCATTAAAGTCAAACGTTAATGTAATAGTAGAGTCTACTTGTGAAAAAGAAATTAAAAAGGAGAAGAAGAAAAATATTGATATTACTTTATTAATCAATGAAATTAGGGTATCCATAAAATATTATCCTAAAATATCATCAAAACATGAAATCATGTAATTCAGCATTTCACTGTCAATCATTGGTGTTACTCCTATCCAGAATGTATCACTTACGATGATATCCGTATTAACTAAATTTCCAACAACCCTGTAATCAACACCTTTAAAATAAGGTTGTTTACGAAGATCACCTGCAAATAACAAACGGGTTGCTACTTTTTTATCATTTAATTTTTGAACCAAATCGTTACGGGTAATTCCTGCATCTTTTTTAACAGTAATTAGAAATCCAAACCATGATGGATTTGAGTTTGGCGTTGCCTCCGGTAAAATCAATTTATTGGAATGGTTTCCCAAACCTTTCTTCAAAACATCAAAATTATGTCTTCTGATCTTTACAAACTCATCTAATTTTTCTAGTTGTGCTAAACCTAAAGCAGCCTGCATGTCAGTAATCTTTAAATTGAAGCCCTGACGCGAATAAATGTATTTATGATCATAGCCCATTGGTAAATCCCCTAACTGCTGACAAAAGCGTAATCCACAGGTATTATCTTTACCTGGTTCACACCAGCAATCACGCCCCCAGTCCCTGAACGATTCTGCTATTTTTTTTAATTTAGAATTAGATGTATATACTGCTCCACCTTCTCCCATTGTAATATGATGTGCAGGATAAAAACTTAAAGTAGCAATATCACCAAATGTACCAACATGTTTTCCGTTATAGGTTGCGCCTAGTGCATCGCAACAATCTTCCATCAACCACAAATTATGTTTTTCGCAAAAGGCGGTGACAGCATCCAGATTAAAAACATTCCCCATCGTATGAGCAATTACCACCGCTTTTGTTTTAGGAGACAATGCTTTTTCAAGATAATTAACATCTATTTCGTAATGAGGAATGGTAACATCCACAAATACAGGTATTGCGCCATATTGCAAAATAGGATTAACAGTAGTGGGAAAAGATGCCGCAACTGTAATCACTTCATCACCAGGTTTGATCGCCTCTTCGCCCAGTTCTTTGGCTGTTAAGGCAGAGAAGGCAACTAGATTAGCTGATGAACCTGAATTAACAGTTAAAACTGATTTTACGTTAATATATTTCGCCAATTTTTTTTCGAATTCGGCATTAAACTTCCCGGTAGTAAACCAGGCATCCAAAGCAGAATCAGTAATGTACTGCAGTTCTTTATGATCGAATACTTTTCCACTCACGGGCACTGAAGAATCTCCGGGAACAAATGCTTTTTGTTTGAATGCTTCATCATGGTACTCTTTAATAAGAGCATGGATCTGATGTTTTATATCTACTAGTTTTGACATTTTGTATTATTTATGTTCCGAAGAAAAATTGTTACTTCGTTCTTTTAGCCTTTTATTGTACAATAATCTTTTATTTGTTTTACCCTGCTTTTATATACGTCGGCCTCATGTTCATTTTCCTGTATGTATCCATCAACCGTAAACTTTATGGTTTGCTCAAAATTTAGTTTTGGTTTCCAGTTTAATTGGTTTACTGCTTTTGTAATATCCAGTTTTAATAAACCGGCCTCATGCAATTTATGGGTAGTTTTTGGAGCATCTACTTTTAATGTAGGTATTGACTTCATCACTTCTAAAACTACATCGTCAACGCTGTAATTCTCAAAAGCTGCAGGGCCAAAATTCCATCCTCCTGAAAATGTCTTTCCTTTCAGCAATAATTTCTCACCTAATCTCATATATCCAAAAACAGGTTCTAATACAAATTGCCAGGGACGCACAGAATTTGGATTTCGAATAACCAAAGTTTGATTAGCTTTGTGAGCACGCATCATATCCGGAATTACTCTGTTCTCAGCCCAATCACCGCCTCCAATAACGTTCCCCGCCCTACCTGACGCCACATGAGCTGTACCCTCTTTACTGAAGAATGATTTGATATAAGAATTGGTAATTAATTCGGAGCAACCTTTTGACGCACTATAAGGATCATCACCTCCCATTGCATCATTTTCCCGGTATCCCCAAACCCATTCGTTATTCTGGTAACATTTATCAGTCGTCACATTAATGGCCACTTTTACAGAAGGACAATTTCTTACTGCTTCAAAAAAATTAACCGTTCCCATCAAATTAGTTTCATAATTATAATGTGGGTTATTATAAGAATCGATTACCAGGGGCTGAGCTGCCATGTGGAAAGCTATATCCGGTTTCACTTCATCAAAATAGTTTTGTAATGCGTCTTTATCTCTTATATCGCCAAATCTGTTATAAATATTTTTAGATAAGTTTGTTGTCACGAAATTATCTTTTTCTGATGTTGGTTCTAACGCATAACCATGAACTTCGGCTCCAAGTTCTCTTAACCAAATGGCCATCCAGGATCCTTTAAAACCTGTATGCCCGGTTAATAAAACTTTTTTACCCTGGTATATTCCTGAAAATAGATCTAATTGATTCATCATAGCTTATTTCCATATTTTCCATTCAGCAGTTCCGCTTTGCCAATGAGCTTCTAACTCAATTTTATCTCTGATGGCATCCATACATTTCCAAAAACCAACATGTTTATAAGCAGATAACTGGCCTGCATTTGCAATCTCAATTAATGGTTTTTTCTCCCATTGAACATCATCCATGTCACCTTCCAAATAATCAAATATACCAGGCTCTAGAACAAAAAAACCACCATTGATCCAAACTCCATCACCCATTGGTTTTTCCTGAAATGATTTCACCAAGCCATTTGCATCAGTTTCAACATTTCCAAATCTACCCGGTAATTGTATAGAAGTCAAGGTTGCTATTTTTCCTGATTTTTTATGAAATTCAATTAAAGTTTTAATATCAACATCTGCTACTCCATCTCCATAAGTTAACATGAAAGGTTCGGTTCCGACATATTTTTGAATTTTCTTAATCCTTCCTGCCGTGTTGGTATTTATCCCTGTATCAACTAAAGTCACTTTCCAGTCTTCTGAACCGGAATTATGTATTTCCATTTTATTATTTGCCAGATCAATGGTAACATCTGTCTGGTGTAAAAAATAATTGGCAAAATATTCTTTAATCACATATCCTTTATATCCACAGCAAACTACAAATTCATTAAAACCATAATGAGAATAAGTTTTCATAATATGCCATAAAATAGGCTTTCCTCCAATTTCAACCATTGGCTTTGGACGAACATCTGTTTCTTCAGATAACCGAGTCCCGAGACCCCCTGCCAGGATAACTACTTTCATTATGTATTTTTTTAAAAATTAATTCGTTCTTTTTCAATTACCAATGGACGTTTCCTTATTTGAGTATGGATGGCACCAATATACTCTCCAATGATCCCGATAAAAAATAATTGTACAGAAGAAAAGAAAAAGACTCCAATGACCAATGGCGCCATACCAACTTGGAAATTATCCCAAAAGATTAGTTTGTATATAAAATATCCAAGCGCAACTAAAAAACTAACTATAGCAGAAAAAAATCCAATAAAAGCAGAAAGGCGAAGTGGCAATTTTGAATGGTTGGTAAAACCAAGCATCGCCATATCATACAATGTAAAAAAATTATTTTTTGTTTTTCCTGAAGCCCTTTGAGGCTGAGTATATTGAACCTCATAACGATTAAAACCAAGCTCCGTGATAAGTCCTCTGAAATAAGGATAAGGATCTTCCAGTGTTCTCAAAACCGAAATAAATTGCTGATCATATAAACCAAAACCAGTGAAATTTTTTACCGGTGATTCACCATTACCTTCTGAAGCTTTACTTAATAAATTATAGAAGAATTTGCGCACCGCAAACATTAAAGGGTTTTCTCTACTTTGATTCTTTATACCAATCACAATTTTAAAACCTTCCTCCCATTTTTTCAAAAACTCTTCAATAAGCTCGGGCGGGTCCTGAAAATCAGAAACCAACGAAATAACTGCATCACCCTTGCATTGCAACATACCATAAAAAGGCGAACGGATATGACCAAAGTTACGTGCATTTAAGATCACCTTAATGTTAGCATCTACTTTTGCAATTTCTCTTAAGACTTCTATTGTTGAATCAGTAGAATCATTATCAATAAATATATGTTCGTATGTGTATTGAGGTAGTTTTTCAAATACTTTGGCTACAGCTTTTGCTAAAGGGCCAACGTTATCTTTTTCATTATAACAAGGAGTAAGTACAGAAATGTGTTTTTTCAACGATTTTAGCATATAATTATCCAAAAATAACGTTTTTTTTCGCAATTAATAATAAGATTAAGATTAATTTTTATTTCTATTAAAAAACATTTTTTTTGCATAAATTTGATACATAACCTTTTGATTAAAAAAAGGAAGAAAGCAATTTTTCTGATGAATAAAGTGATAGAAGAAGATTTTGATCTTATATATTCTCATACAAAATCCATTTGGGATAAGCTCCAACATAAAACCATCTTTATAACTGGAGCTACCGGATTTTTCGGAAAGTGCCTTCTTCAAAACTTTATTCTTGCAAATAAAAAAATAAATTTAAATATTAAGATTATTGCATTAAGCAGAAATCCAAAAAACTTTGTAGACAATAATCCTCTTTTTGCTCATGATTCGATTATTTATATTAAAGGAGATGTTAGAAATTTTGAATTTCCTGAAGCAGAAATTGACTACATAATCCATGCCGCTACTGATGCAAATGTTCAATTAATATCAAATGAATCAATAAGTATTTTTGATACTATTGTTGATGGCACCAAACGAGTTCTAGAACTTGCTAAATCAAAAAAAACAAAAGCTACATTATATGTGAGTTCTGGCGCTGTTTATGGGAAACAACCGTATGACCTCAGTCACGTTAATGAACAATATCTAGGTGCTCCAAATGTTTATGATAAAGACGCATCATATAGCGAAGGTAAGAGAGTTGCCGAAATGCTATGCCAAATCTATTATAAGAATCATCATGTAAATTCTAAAATAGCGAGATGCTTTTCCTTTGTTGGTACACATTTACCATTAGATTCTCATTTTGCAATTGGTAACTTTATAAAAGATATTATAAACCATAATCATATTAAAATTCAAGGTGATGGAAGTCCATATAGAGCTTATTTGTATACAGCAGATTTAGTTATTTGGCTATTAAAAATTATGGAGGATGGTACTCCTTGTTACCCATACAATGTAGGCTCTGATGAAGAAATTAATATTGAGGAATTAGCGGATATTATTAATTCTTATTCAGAAAAAAAACAAAAGGTAGAGATTATGCAAGTTAAAACAAGTCATAATCCTTTGCGCTATGTCCCTTCAATAAAAAGAGCAAAGGAGGAGCTGGGCTTAGATGTATATACGAACTTAGAAGATGCAATAAACAGAACTATTCAATTTAATAAAAATTAAAACGAGATCCATTTATATTATAAACTGATATAAATGACGGAGATTATTATGAGCGCAAGCATTCAAAAAAAAGTAAGTGATTTAGTAGCAGATTTCCTAGAAGAAAAAGGAATAAAACATGTCTTTGGTATTATCGGAGCAGGTAACGCTCATTTATTTGATTCTATTTTTCATAAGGGTTATACCGAAATCATTTGTGTGCATCACGAACAAGCTGCCTGTATGGCCATTCAAACATATTATCGAACAACTGGAAAAATTTCTGCTGCATTATTAACAACTGGAGCAGGCTCCACAAATGGAGTGACTGGCGTTGTAAGTGCATGGGCAGATTCTATTCCTGGTTTAATCATTTCAGGTAATGAACATTCAAAATACATTGAGCTTCACAAAAATTTAAGGATGTGGGGCGTTCAAGGTTATGATAGTTCATTAATGGTTGATAAAGTAACTAAATACCATAGCAGAGTTTTAGAACCAGAAAATGTAAATTATGAATTAGAAAAATCTCTACATATTTCAACCACTGACAGACCAGGCCCAATTTGGTTAGATATTCCGATGGATATCCAATCATCTTTAGTTGACACTTCCAAATTAAACAGTTTCAATTCTTCAGAACTTCCGAAAAACGACACGCAAAGTAATATTGAATTAGATAAAAGCGTTGACACTATTATTGCGGCTTTTAATAAAGCTAAGCGGCCTGTAATTTGGTTAGGGCACGGTATTAAATTATCAGGTGCTGAAAAATTAATAGAATCACTTTTAGAGAAAACTAATTCGCCATCACTGGTTACCTGGGCAGGTATTGACATGATCGATTCTTATCATCCTTTGGTTTATGGGCGTGCAGGAACTTACGGGCAACGTTGCGCAAATTTTGTAGTTCAAAATTCAGATTTCCTATTATGTATTGGAACTAGAATGGCCATCTCTCAAATAGGGTACGATATTACAGAGCTTGCACGGGAGGCTGAAATTGCGGTTATAGACATTGATAAACATGAATTAGATAAATACAAAAACCGCTACAACCAAACTATATGTGCCGATGCGAAAAATTTTATTGAAAAATTAATTGCAAAATCGGATTCAATCAAAGCAGATTTTTCAATGTGGATCAACAAGTGTAATAAATACCGCGAAAAATATCCATGGTTCTCACCTACTGATCATCCAGACGAAGATGGCTTTATTAATTCATATCAATTCATGGATCGGTTAAATAATCATTTAAAAGCTGATCAGATTATTACTACTGATATGGGTACAGCATTATTAAGTGGACACCAGGTTTTGAAAATTAAAAAGGGACAACGCTTAATGACCTCCACAGGCTTGGGTGAAATGGGTTATGGTTTGCCCGCTGCCATTGGTGCCTCGGTAGCTATTAATAAAGGTGAAGTTATGTGTTTAAACTGTGATGGTGGTATGATGATGAATTTACAGGAATTACAAACCATGGTTCATTATGAGTTACCTATTAAATTATTTATTTTTAATAATGACGGTTATTTAATGATAAAACATACTCAAAACGCTTTATTTAAAGGCAGAAAAGCTGGCGTAGATAAAAAGACCGGAGTAACATGTCCTGATTTTAGTGCATTGGCTACTGCTTTTAATTTACCATCTTTTCAAATTAGAACATGGGAAGATTTCGATACTATCATTCCTCAAGTGCAAGCGCATAAAGGTGCTGTGATTTGTGAAGTATTCATGCATCCTCAACAAATGTTTGTACCCAAATTATCTTTAGCTATTCAGGAAGGTGGGAGTTTAGTATCGCCACCATTGGAAGATTTGTCACCTTTATTAAAACGTGAAGAGTTAGAAGAAAATATGATTAATGGATTACACCCAAAATCAAAAAAATTAAAAGCTTAGGGACTATGAAAAAATTAAAGGTTGCCATTTTAGGTAGCGGAAATATTGGAACCGATTTACTAGTAAAAATTCAAAGATCAAAGTTTTTAGAATGCTCCATGTTTATTGGTAGGAATTTATCATCGGCTGGCATGACCAAAGCAATTGATATGGGGGTAAGGGTTTCTGATAAAAGTATTAATGCTATTATTGAGGAGCCTGAAAGCTGCGATATAGTTTTTGACTGCACATCAGCCAAAGATGCTGTCGACCATTGGAAAGTTCTTGAAAAATTAGGGAAATTTGTAATCGATTTAACTCCTGCAAAAATTGGCATACTATGTATACCTGCAGTAAATCTAAATGAAGCCATCAAACATCAGAATGTAAACATGGTTACATGTGGGGGACAAGCATCTATTCCCATTGCTTATGTGCTGGGCAAAACACAAAAAAATATTGAATACATTGAAGTAGTTTCAAGTATTGCTTCCCGCAGTGCAGGGCCGGCTACCAGGTTAAAT
>JANPOX010000474.1:0-2525 GCA_031428235.1 Bacteroidia bacterium
GGAAAAAGACCTTTTGCAAAAGACATAGCTGAAGAAAAAGAAAATAATGATAGAGAAAGAGAAAAAGAGTTAAACTCAGCGATCTCTCCTAAAAATGAGGATCCTATTGTTTAAATAAATTTCTTCTTCATTTTTCACGATAACTCATATAAATCCTTGCTATATCAGCAGGGATTTATTGTTTTTCAAAGAAAAAAAATAGATTTTCTTTTGTATATTCGCTAAACAAAAATTTAATTATGAAAAACCCATTTACTATTATATTAATATGTGCTGTGTTATTTTCATGCAAAAAGAAAGAAGAAGAAGCCGCTCCAGAAGAAATACCCACTACTACAGGCACTCCTGAAAAAATTTATCCCGATAGTGTTTGGACATCTACAGGAACCGGCCCGCATTTAATTTTTAAATTCAAATTCGATTCTACTCAAGCCCGATTGGATGCATTTGGTAATCCATTAACTTCATTACCGGCTGGCCATAGTGCTTATTCGCCTGTATTTAATAAAATGGCAGCCCATTATATTGAACTGGCTCCTGGTGATTTAACACCATTAGGTGGTGGTAATGTACTTTATCTTGCCCCTCAAACTACAGCAGGTGGCACAACAGCCATACAATTTAGCAATTCAACAGTTGTGAGAGAAGGTGTAACATTTTACTCTGTTCCGTTAAGTCAATTAACACAGGGAGCCACTTATAAATGGTTAAGATTATCTCTTTCATATCAAAATTATGATATTCCATATAAAGCCAATGCCTTGCCCGGTAACCAAATTGGAACCGGAACGATTGCCTCTTTCTTAGGCTATAAAACCTATGTAACAAAATATAAAATTAAAGATCAGGACTATATACCTTCTTCGGCTGTTGGTGGTCCTAATGTGAATCATCCACAAGGCTACTGGGGTTTTGAAACCTACATCAATGGTTATGGCTATTGGAAAGGTGATGGGCAGGCTCCTGCCGGATCAACCACTGTTGTAAATCCTAATTCGGCCAACTCCCCAATACCTGCGGGAAGTTGCGTAGTTACAGCAGTCTTTACAGATGTAAATGGAAATCCATTAAATTTAACCATTCCTTCAACTCTTACGAATGATATAATTGTAACCGTTTCTTTATCTACCAATAAAAGTTTCGAATTTGTTGATCCAAACGGCGACGGATATTATCAGCCTGAAACAGGTAATGAGTATCCGGTTGATATGGGAATTAGAGGGATGATTCCTAAAGTTCAGTACTAATATTTTATCATTTGTTAAACTTTCGGTTTATAACGAAGTCAAACACTAAATAAATATTAATTAATCTTCCAATCACATGAAAAAAGTAATTCTATTAGCTGTATGTTTCTTTACACTGGCCACATCACTAAATGCCCAGGAAACATCTAAACCATCAAAAGGTGATAAATCTATTCGTGAAAAGAAGACGCCGGAACAGCGCGCCCTAAAGCAGATGGAAACCTTAAGTGCTGATGTTAATCTTACGCCTGAACAGAAACCTAAAGTTTATGATTTATTTTTAGTTAAAGTTAAAAAGGCAGATGAGATTAATTCAAAGTATAAAGGCCAACCTGATACTGAGGTAAGAAATAAAGAATTAGTTGCAAATAGGAAACAAACTCATCAGGGTTTAAAAGCAGTACTTACTCCTGAGCAATTCGAAATATTAAAAACCAAACAGAAAGAAAGAAAAACGGTTGGTAAAGAAAATGCGTTAGATAAGGATTAGACTTACAGTCATTCTGAACTTGATTCAGAATCTGCATTTTTTAATTATCAAAAGTTTGGACTTTGCAACGCTTCATTGACTTACAAAAAAACCAGCAATAATGCTGGTTTTTTAATTTTATTAATATTCATCTTCGTTGAAAAAGAAATCATCTTTTGTAGGATAATCAGGCCAAATCTCTTCAATGGTTTCGTATGCCTCTCCCTCGTCTTCCATTTCTTGTAAATTTTCAATTACTTCCATTGGTGCACCGGAACGAATTGCAAAATCAATTAACTCATCCTTAGTTGCTGGCCAAGGCGCATCTTCCAACCACGATGCTAATTCTAAAGTCCAATACATAATTTTTAATTTATTTTCATGCAAAAGTAAAAAATTAATTGAAGTATGCTAATGAAACCTTCAAAAAACAATAAATTGACAACATTTTTATAAAACACTACAAATCAATTGATTGAACCTTAAATTTTAAAAGTTCTGTCAAAAACGGCTTTATTCTTTGCTTCCAGAACAAGCGTATATTCACCTTTTCCCAAAGCTGCAACATTAAAACTAGTTTTATAATCTGTATTATCAGGTAACAGCCATTTTCCGAATATTTCAGAAACCTTTTTACCCTTCGAATCAAGGATGTAACAGTAGGAATAACATGTTTCGGGTACACTGTAATTTATCTCTGCTTTAAACCTTACCAGATGGTCCTGAACCTCACCTGAATTTGTAACCTTTGCGCGTTTTAAAAGAGTATACCAAGGTAATGGCTCGCCTTTAACAGCAGCTACAAATGT
>JANPOX010000475.1:0-9074 GCA_031428235.1 Bacteroidia bacterium
GGCAACCACATAATGGATGTATTTGTATTTGTAACCGAACAGCTTAAGGTGACAACTGAATTACTAGCTAAACACCCTATTATACTATTAGTTGAGGTCGCTGTTAAAGTTACAATTGGATATACCTGGTCAGAGAAAACTGTAAATGTATTAGCTGAATTGGTAGTTGTTGCTACACAGCCTGTCAACGTATTAGTTACTTCTAAAGTATAAACCCCTGCCGTAGTGAATGTCGCATTTGCCTGATTAGAAATTGTTCCAGTGCTTGCGCTCCAGGTATATGTAAATGGTGAGCCAATAGGTGATACTGTTGGAGTTACTGTTAGTGATGGATCCGTACATGTTAGTGTGCCATCATTAGTTGCTGATGTTGTTAAAGAAACTGATGGAGCAGTATTGTTTAATGCAACATCAACCGTTATTGTAGAACTACAGAGAGAGGTTGTATTTTGAACAATCACAGTATATTGACCGCTGGCATTCACATCTGCCGCTGATGTTGCCGCTCCTGATGTAATTCCGGGTCCGGCCCAGCTATATGAAACGGGTGAAGATGTTGTTGTGGCCACCACTTGCGCTGTACTTGTTGTGCATGTTATTGAATTTGTTGCAGAAGTGGATACCACAGGAAATCCTGCACTTGGAACAACCTGCACTACACCTGAATCAAAACATCCGTTAGTAGGATCCGTAACCGTTAGTGTGTAAAAACCAGGCGCAGAAACAACAGCTGTGAAGCTCGATGCACCACCGGTTACACCGCCGGTCCATACAGGGTCACAGTTAGATGGAGATGCAGTAGCATTTAATGTTACGGATGGTGCAGAACAAGTAATTGTTTGTGTTGATGGCATCGTTACAGTTGGAGAAACAGTATTTTGAGTGACTGTTGTATTTGCTGTAGCAGTACATCCATTTGCGGCTGTAATAGTTACATCATATATTCCTGTTAAATTTACTAAAGGTGTTGCTGATGATCCACCACTAACAATTCCTGGTCCAGTCCATACATAAGTTCCTCCGCTGGTAGCGGTTAAGGTAACTGCAGTATTGGTACATGTTAAAGGACTAGAACTTGAAACGGTAGGAGACGGAGGTAAATTATCCTGGGCAACAGTAGTATTAGCCGTAGCGCTACATCCATTTTGAGCTGTAACAGTAACAACGTATGGTCCGGTACCGTTAACAGTAGGATTCGCAGTATTTCCGCCGGAAACTATCCCTGTGCCTGACCAGCTATAGCTTCCGCCACCTGTTGCAGTTAATACAGCAGAGGTAGTAATACATGTTAAAGTTGTATTATTACTAGCTGTTGGAGATGGAGGGGTAATATCCTGAGCAACATTGGTACTTGCAGTAGCTGTACACCCGTTTGCAGCTGTAACCGTTACAACGTAAGGCCCGGCTCCGTTAACAACCGGATTTGCAGTATTTCCACCGGAAACAATACCTGTTCCAGACCAACTGTAGTTACCACCTCCTGTAGCATTTAATACAGCAGTGGTTGTAGTACAGTCTAATGATGAAGAACTGGAGGCTGTTGGATTTGGCGGTGTTATATCTTGTGTTAAACTGGTACTTGCCGTTGCGGTGCAACCATTAGCAGCGGTAACAGTTAAAACATAAGGCCCAGTGCTGTTAACAACAGGGTTTGCGGTATTTCCCCCGGAAACGATACCTGCTCCTGACCAACTATAAGTTCCACCTCCTGTACCGGTTAGGGTTGAATTTGGCGTGAGACAGTCTATATTATTTGAGGCTGATGCTGTTGGACTTGGGGGAGTTATGTTTTGAGATACATTGGTACTTGCACTAGCAGTACATCCGTTTGCAGCTGTAACAGTTACCACGTAAGGCCCGGTTCCGTTAACCACGGGATTTGCACTATTTCCACCGGAAACAATGCCGGTTCCGGACCATGAATAAGTTCCACCACCAGTTGAATTTAATGAAACTGTTGGATTATTGCAATCTAGGGTACCAGGTGAGGAGGCAGTAGCAACAGGTGGTGTCGTATTTCCTGATACGAAAACTGTTGAGACCGTCGAAGGACAAAAAGGAGCCGAGGATTGTGAAACAGTTAAACTATAAGTACCGCTTTGGTTTACTGTGGGGTTGGCTGTTGATGCACCTGAAACAATTCCAGGGCCTGACCATGAATAATTTCCTCCCCCTGTACCATTTAACACAGCGCTAGGATTGGCACATGTTAATCCAGGATCACTACCAGCATTTGCTATAGGGGCATTATTAACCGTTACAGTTACCACGTTATCATCCTGTATACAGCTTCCTATATTACCACCAGATACAGTATAAGAGGTTGTGACTAAAGGAGAAACTACAATAGATGTATTTACCGGACCGGTTGACCATGTGTAGGAGGAAACTCCACTTGCACTGAGCGTAACAGATTGCCCAACACATATAGGGGAGGCAGCACCGGCTACGGTAATTACCGGCGGAGTACAATAGACACCTGATTGTTCTAAAAAAACCTGGGAATCAAGAACATCATCGGATTTATCCACAAGAGCCATAAATAGCGTATAAGTTGAGCAAGGAGTTACATTTACACTGGCAGTTAAAGCTGTAGTCATGCCATCCATTGTAATGCCGGAAATAGGACCGCTATAATAGGCGCAGTTAAAACATGGGCCGGTATTAGTATTTCCATTGTTAATACTATTTACAGCAACACCAGTATTGGTAAAGCCTGGAACTGTTGCCATATCATAATTTGTATAACTTCCACCAGAAGGATTTGGCCCCGAAATGAAAAATCCAAAAGCATCATTAAAAGATGAACCAACATATCCATTATATTCCTCAGAACCAAAACGGTATCGAATATTCAAATTATTACATTTTGGTACAATTTGAAAACCCAAATAGCAGCCATCATAGGTACTTGTGCCCATAGCTGGAATACCTGGCGTTCCAAGTTGTGTGGAGGCAAAATAGCTGGGTGCTCCAGCCGCATCAACAGCATTTCCTGTGGATAAAACAACGCCATTAGTGAAACCAAGCCCGGTACTTGCGCCATTGGAAAATACACCATTAGCCGCTCCTGCACAGCTTAAAGTTGGACTTGAAATAGTGACACCACCTCCTAATAAACTGTTTACTAATGCTAACGCTGATTGATTAGCTGATACTGAAAGTTGTGCCTTTGTCAATGATGAAAAAGACAAAAGCACTAATAAGTAAATTCTCTTCATAATATTTTTAACAAATTTTTACACAATTTAGGTACTTATTTGCTAATTATGAAAAATAAACTGTTAAAACCGACAAGCGTATCTTATTGTTGACTTAAAATGCGTACCATTTCACCTAATTGTTTGTCATTTGGGTTAGTATTATAGGCGGCCTTTAAAAAATTAACTGCATTTAAAGTGTCTCTTTTGGCAAGAAATAAGTTCCCAAGAAGCAAATTTAATTTAAAATTTTGCGGTGAGGATATTAATTTATTTTGAATAAGATTTATTCCTTCATCCACTGTATCAGGATTAGAGAAAATTTCCGTCATTAATTCAAGTGTATAATTGTCATCAGGTTTTAAAATAAAAGCAATTTTAATAAATTTTTTAGCTTCATTTAAGTCTCCTATGTTGTAATTACATAAAGCTAAATTGAATACTATTTCATGTTTAAGACTATCCTTTGCATAAGCCTTAACAATATATTTTTTCGCTTCATTATAATTTTTATAAAAATTAAGGTGTAGATAAGACAAGTTATTAAGCGCTTTAATGTTATTTGAATCAATCTGCAAGGCTTTTTCTAGCTTTTGCTGTGCTACTTTTAAATAACGAGGCTTTTCATTTTCAGGAATGCTCCCATCTTTTTTTTGTAATTCTGCAAGAATTTGATTTCCACACAAATTATTAAGTTTTACGGAATTAGGTTGATGATCTGCATCGGCATAAAATAATGTAACCTCATTTTTCCAATCATAATTTCTTTTAATGACAAAAAATGTATTCATTATTAAAAAAACAAACAATAGTGTTTTTGATAGAATGGTCCATTGAGAAAATTTAATGGTTATATTTTTTTTATAAGATAAATGGAAAATAACGTACGTAAAAATTATCGCAAAGCCTATACTTGGCGTAAACAAAAAACGGTCAGCCACAATACCCGGCGCCGGCTTTAAAATGTTTAAATATAAAGTCAAACAAATAAAATAAAATGTGATGCCAATAAAAACAGGGTGCTTGTAATTCTTCAGATATTTTATCCAATAAAATAAACTTAAAATAATTGTAAGAATTCCTGTAATCGAATAAAATGAATTAAAGTCATTAACAGCAATTGTATTAAAGCCATAATAGCATGCCATGTTATTTGGAAAAAACAACATTTTAGTATAAAAACCAACTGAATTCAAGGCTGTTGAAATAACTTTTATGAAGCTATGCTCAAAATATAAAGGGTTTTCATAAGCTTCTAATGGCCGGTTCTCAAGAGATTGATCAATTAAAACACTCATCAATGTATCAAAAGTGAAAAAGCTTATGATGAGAGATATCAATAACAAAAAGATGTTTAATTTTTTGGAGCGGAAATGTAAAAAGCAGAATAAGGGTATTAATACAATAAAAGGAAGTGCGTCTAATTTGCTGAAAAAAGAAATGGTTAAGCATAAAAAGGAACCGATCAGGTATTTTATTTTATTTTCTTTAATATACGAGTAGGCCTGCAGAAACGATAAACCTGAGAAAATGGAGCTCAATAAAATATCCCTGCTTTTTAGTCCTGCAACAACTTCAACATGAATGGGAAGAAACGCATAAACAATAACGATTAGCAAACTAAAATACTCAGGGTAATCTGGAAATAATAAACGTACAATTTTAAATAACACAAAAAGGAAGCACGCATATAATAGAAGGTTAAAAAAATGGCTTATCCACGGCTTCACCCCAAAAAACTGATGTTCTATTGCAAAGCTGAGCTTAACCAGAGGCCGGTATTCAAAAGTATTTGTGCCGCCTTCTTCAACAATATAGTGTGTTGTGAAAATAGTTTTAACTGATTTTAATCCTTTAGCAGTGAGATTAGTCTTTGATGTAACATAACTATCATCCAGGCCGTATTCATTTTTCAAAGTATTTCCGTATAAAAAGAAAGAAATCAAAAAGAAAAAGAGGAATTTTTTTTTAATTATATATGATTTAAAATCCATTTTTATTTACTAATTATAGATTTTTGTACTTATTAAAAAGTGTCGAATCCCCATATTTTATAAAAATACTTGTCATGTCCATCAAACTTAGGCAAAAAAAAAGCGCTGTAAAAGCGCTTTTTATATTTTTTATAAATACAAATTATTTTCTCTCTCCCTTTAACCATTCTGCAGGTGTTTTTTTCTGACCTTTTGCTTCGATAAAAGAAACACCAAGTCTTTGAGCCCAGTTAATGTAATAGTTCGACTCGTAAGGCTTTACCATTTTAAATTTAATGGAATAAGCACTGTTTACATCTTGACCTAAATTATCACAAGATTCAACATCCTTGTTTGACCTGATTTTATCGCAATACTCAGCGGCTTCATTAGGGCTTGTTAAACCGATTACTGAAATATGGAATTCCTGTTTGGTTTTAAAAGTGTTGTCCTCTATTTTATCTTTAACCACCCAGGTTAAATTACTTTGAGAATAAACGTTAAACGAAAACAGGGCTAATAATAAAAAGGCAATTGATAATATTTTTTTCATAATAAAATGTTTTAATTATACGCTAATATATAAAGGATTAATTGAGTTTCAAAAAAAAAAGCGATAAATTATTAGACAAGTGTTTTGAATGAGGGAATGAAGAGTTATATGGTCTAGAAAATTTCTATTGTTCTAGTTTATAATATGAGCCACATTTTGTTTAAATTTACATAACACATATGTCGTTTAGTATTAATCATATCTCCATCTACCTGCCGGAAACGATATTAGGTAATGATGATCTGGCAATGGAGTTTGATATTAAACCAGAGGAATTATTTAAAAATACGCATATTAACCGTCGGTATATTTCCGCGCAAAATGAAATTTCATCTGATATGGCTGTTAGAGCCGGTAATAAATTATTCGAAGAAACTAAAACTGAAAAAAACAAAATCGACTTTCTCATTTTTTGCAGCGAAGGATTTGATTACATAGCTCCCGCCTCTTCCTGCATCATTCAGCATAAACTTGGATTATCAACCTCTATTGGTTGTTTTGATTTACCCTATGGCTGCTCCGGTTATGTTTATGGGTTAGGAATTGCATACGGTTTATTAAAAGCCGGCATCGCAAAAACCATTTTGTTTTTAACTGCAGATATCCCCTCAAAAGGTATTTCAAAAAATGATTTAGAACTGCGCTCTATTTTTAGTGATATTGCCACAGCATCTCTTTTAACACTAAACCCTTCTCCAGACGATACAAAATTTATTTATGGTACTGATGGCAAAGGGGCTTTAGACCTCTATGTTGAGAAAAGTGGTTTCAGGCCACCTGTTAATCCTGATTTTAAAATTGATAAAGATTTAGTTTGTGGACAAATGTTGATGAACGGCACCAATATTTTTTTATTTGCTGTAAAAAAAGTCCCTATTTTAGTAAATGAAATTTTAGAAAAAAATAAGCTCGCTAAAGAAGATATAGATTTATATGTTTTTCATCAGGCAAGCTATTTTATGATTGAAGTGATTAGAAAAAAATTAAAATTACCGCCGGAAAAAGTATTTATTAATATTCAGGATTATGGAAATTCGGTTTCCTCAACTATTCCACTGGCCTTATATGATGCCGAAAAAAAAGGAGTACTGAAAAAAGGAATGAAAATATTACTGGCAGGTTTTGGAATAGGAAATAGCTGGGGCGCTACAATTATTGAGTATTAATAGTTAGAAGTATTACATGATATCTATAGAAGAATTTACAAATCAGTTAGCCGGAGAATTTGAAGATGTTGATCCATCTACCATTACTCCAGATACGAATTACCGCGAAATAAAAAACTGGAGTTCCATGTATGCACTCATTATCATTGCTTTTGTTGATGCAAATTTTGATGTGCAACTGAATGCTGATAATTTAAAGAACACCCGGTCATTGAGGGATTTGTACCAGATCGTTTCCGAAAAAATTAAAGAATGAGTTTTGTTACTTTAGATAATATAGCTTTTGTTGGAGTTTCGGCCTGTGTTCCACATTCTGTTTACTCTAACATGGATTATAGTCATGTAACAAAAGAAGAACGGGAGTTGTTTATTAAAACAACCGGAATTAAAGAAAGAAGAGTTGCCGGAGAAAATATATCTACATCAGATCTATGTTATGCGCCAGCAAAACAATTAATTGAAAAACTAAATTGGGATAAAAATGATATTGATGTGATTATTATGGTGACTCAATCTCCTGATTATTTTATTCCCGGATCGGCCATTATTTTACAACATAAATTAGGATTAAAAAAATCATGCCTTGCTTTTGATATAAATCTTGGATGTTCCGGTTATATATATGGATTGTATGTACTTGGTAGTTTACTAAGTTCCGGACAATTAAAAAAAGGGATTTTACTGGCAGGAGATAAATCAACCATGTCAACGGTCTTTACCGATAAAAGTGCTTATCCCTTATTTGGGGATGCTGGTTCTGCAACAGCTTTGCAATTTGATAAAAGTGCTGACACTATGTATTTTAATATGGGATCCGATGGCTCTGGTAAGGATGCGATTAATATTGAGCATGGCGGTTCAAGGCATGGTATCAAAAAAGATACATTTGATTTAATAGAAATTGAACCTGGAATATCTAGAGAAAAAAGACATTTAAAACTGGATGGCATTGGTATTTTTAATTTTGCACTTAGAGAAGTTTCTCCGAATGTAAATGAGTTATACCAATTGGCAAATGAAAAAATTGAGGATACTGATTTTTTTATTTTTCATCAGGCTAACAAACTCATCAATGAGTCGGTTCGTAAAAAGTTAAAGATTACTGATCTTTCCAAAGTTCCTTATTCATTAGAAAAATATGGAAACACGAGTTCTGCCTCCATTCCTTTAACAATGGTAACAGAAACTTCCGGTGATTTGATCTCCAAAAAAAACAAATTATGCTTAAGTGGCTTTGGAGTTGGTTTTTCTTGGGGAAGTGCCCTTATTAAAACGGATCAACTTGTTTGTTTACCATTAATTGAATTAACGTGATTTCATTATTAAATAAAAGGATATTAATTACAGGAGCTTCATCCGGAATTGGAAGGGCAACAGCTGAGTTGTTTAGCACATTAGGTGCTACTGTAATCATTACTGCCAGAAATATTGAAAATCTTAATAATACTTTTTCGGCGCTTAATTCAAATTCCGGGCATCTACAAATCTGCGCTGATTTAACTTCTGAAGGAGATATAAAGCGTCTTGTTGCAGAGGCTGGTCTTATTGACGGGATTGTTCATTGTTGCGGCAAAGTTTTGCCTGTTCCTGTAAAGTTTATAAAAGAAGAGCATTTACAGGACGTATTTAAAGTAAATTATTTTTCAGCGGTAACATTGATTGCTGAATTATTAAAACAAAAGAAAATAAATAATAACGGCTCAATTGTTTTTATTTCTTCAGTTTCAACACTTCATTCTTATTTTGGTGGCGGACCCTATATCAGTTCAAAAGCTGCTTTGGAAGGATATGCTAAAACGTTAGCCTTAGAATTAATTCCAAAAAAAATACGGGTTAATGTATTACAACCTGCTTTAGTTAATACAGAAATATTTGATAGTACCATAAATGCCGCAATGGATGATGATAAAATGAAAGAATTAATAGATAGTTATCCTTTGGGAATTGGAGAAACAATTGATGTGGCAAACGCTGCCGCCTTCTTTATTTCTGATGCCGGCAAATGGATAACGGGTAGCACTTTAAAAATGGATGGTGGATTAACATTAGGATTCAAATAACGTTATGGAAAATTTCAAAAAAGAATTATCTGTTATTATTCCTGTTTATAATTCTGCAATATGTATAAAGGATCTTATTTATGAGGTTAATGATGTGCTTGTTAAACTATGTGTTTCCTATG
>JANPOX010000476.1:0-2943 GCA_031428235.1 Bacteroidia bacterium
TAAGTATTTAATAAAAATCTTTGACCCAATTTTATATATATCTTTCTCGTTATAGGTTAAAGTAAATATTGTTCTATAACGTTTTCCTAATACATAATAATCAAGAAATGCTTCTTCTCCTCCATCTAATGGAATTTCAAATTTTAAAATTGAGGCAACAGTATATTTATATTTTAAATCCAAATCAATAGACTTTTGATAACGATTTAAGCAATACCAACAAATAATGCAAATACAAACAACTATTATATTAATCTGATATTTTTTCAATTATTATCTATTTAAATATTTCTGTTTTTACCTTATCAGATATTAACTTACCACCTAAATTAAATGGCGCATTTACTATAGGGACTAAATTTTTACCTCCTAATTCACCGAATTTGGCTCCAAGAGCATTAGTGTATGACCCTATATATCCTTGACTACCGAAGGTGAATTTTAATGAAGCATCAACAACAGCTTTTTCAACCCTTTTACCATTAAATATTGTAATAAGAGGTCTATCCTGAAAAGGTTTATAATCAATTGCACCTCCAAGCGCTGCTGAACCGAATGGTGTTAATAATCCTGTCATTACAGCATCACCAACATCAACTTGGCTAAAATCTCCTCCATAGACGGTTGTTTGGGCTGCAAGATCAATAGCCGTTCGCGCGGTTGCGCTAGCTAAATATCCTGAACCTACAGTTGGAACAATGCCAAACGAGACACCACCACTATAACCAGAAATTAAACTAGCTTCGGCAGCAATAAATGGAGCAAGAACTACAGCGGCAGGCAATGCAACAGCACCAATCGCAAACCCTTTTTCAAACTGATCCATCGCATGATAGATTCCCTTTTGCTGATCTGAAGGTTCGCGTGTTTTTTCAGCAAACACAGGCACTTCATGTAAACTCACTGCCATTGAGCCATCTTTATTACCATGTACTTCATAAGGAACTTTATTTATATCTCCTCCAGTCCAATCTGCTGTTTCTGTTCCTTTTTTTGGGTCAGGATTATAAGTATATCCACCACCTTTTTTAGGTTCCCAACCTTCAGAATCATCTCCATTTACATCGGAATAATAAATCGGATTACCTCCAAAGCATAAGTATGGACTTTCCCAAGATTTTACAACCGGATCAGTATTCCATCTTCTACCAATACGACTATCATATTCCCAGAATTCTGCCGACATAGCACCTTTAAAAATTTCAACGTCCTTCTCTTGCCCGTTCATCCCAAAGCGGTAAGCATCGTTATTAAAATTCCGTCCCGGCATGGCCATACCAAAGGCATATATTCAATTCAAAGAACTTCTATAAAGTTAAATAAAATTTAAATCTAAAAAAACTACGATATATCGAAGTTTTTCATTCAGAATATCTCAGTTTACGCGGACACTGATTGTCGCCGAGTGTAATCTATCATCATACTAGCTAATGAAAGAACAGATGGATATATTAATTGGCAAATTATTGGTAACGCCGCAAAAAGATTTTAAATCATTTACCTTTGAAAGCAACAAGGCGGCTTCTGTTGTAATTTCGCACTTAAAAAGAATATTAAAGCAGTTGCTAACCATCCGCAATACTCTGCATGCATAGCATTCTTTGAAAATTTCAACATCTTTCTTCTTCCCTAGCTGCCGACTAACCTAAATGACCCTATAAATACAACATTGCAACAAGTGTTTTCAAAAAACTTTTTGACTCAAAAATAGTTTTTTTTAACCAAAACTTTAATATACGGTAGTTTGTCATTAAGAATAACCAATCGTACTTTTCTAGCCAAGCTAAAATATAACCAAACCTAAAAATCAATTATTTACAAATATAAATAGTTACAGGTTACTTTTCGTACCATTATCAAATTCTTCAGTTATTATCTTTACTAAGCTTCTTATATTTAACATATTGCGGTGAGTTTTTTATTTTTTCATTTATACCTAGCGCATTTAAGGGCATAATCTCTAAATTCTCATCAATAATTGAAAATCCATGTAATAATAAGAATTCTATTAACTCAACTAAAAATAATTCATATTGGCTTCTAAAATCAATTCTAAAAGATACAGACACAACATATCCGTTTTCTTGAAAGACCTCAAAACAATTTGATGCAAAATCTCCAAAGGCAATTGAGTCCTTATAAGAAGATTTAATTTGTGGCAAAAAGATACTAATTGGATTAAAAATTTCTGGTTTTACTTTTTCACCTATCCAAAAAACACTATCGTCAAAACCATCCTCATCTATATATATAAGATCAGTAGATAGTTCTGGAGATTTTCTCCTCGGTAAAACATAGAATGTATTTTGCCATAATGCCATAATATTTATTTTCAGTATTAGAAATTTTAATTAATTATTCATGCGTAAATTGTAAATCGTCTACTGTTTTATAACCAAGATAAGGTAAGCTTACTTCTTCTACGGGAACATTTTCAAATCCTAATTCTTTAGATGCTTTTAATCTGTGATGTCCGTCAACAACATATTTCTTACCTTGATGCTCAACATATTTTATCGTTTCATTTTTAACGCCTTCATCTGTTTGCAATAAGAGCTTTATTTTTTTATACCTGGCGCTTTTTGCATTTACACTATGTGTTGCAATCAATTCGAAAGGGTCTGCTTTTTCAATAGCTTCCTTAATAACCTTCTTTTCTACTTGCTTAACTACTTGTTTACCAACTAAGCCCTCAGGAGAAGGCAGTCCCGCTAGTTCCTCAACCGCACCTGCAACTATAGCTTTTGCAAGCCACATAGCAAATCCAGATTCCACGGCAACAAAAGCAGCGGGTATAGCAACTGCACCTATAACCATTCCTTTTCCAAACTGATCCATTGAACGATAAATTCCTTTTTGTTGTTCTGTTGGTCCTGGTGTTTTTTCTGGAAATACACTTACCCCGTGAAAGCTAACTTCCATTGAACCATCTTTATTACCGTG
>JANPOX010000477.1:0-2801 GCA_031428235.1 Bacteroidia bacterium
GAATTCTTTAATGTTATAGAAAATCAATTGTATACGTTTGATAATAGTAGTAATTCGTCTGAGATTTCAATTTTAGTTCTTTTAAGAAAGAATTGGATGAATATATCTAATCCGGAAGCTTTTATGAATATTTTTTACATAAAATTATACCCCTTCATAGACATAATTTTTAGTAATAGTATTTCAACACCGAAGAAAGATGTTTTCAAAAAGTTTGAAAAAGTTTGCTGGAAATATTATTTAAGGAATGCTTCTGCTAATACACTGATTTATCTAAAATCAAAGAAATTGGAAAATTTATTAAATGATCCAAAATCAAAATCATTACCATATAACTTATGTAATGATTATCTAAAAAAGGGTATTGATCACGTATTAGTTGGGATGCGTAAAGCTAATTATGTAGATGAATTTAAGGATTTGTTTTGAAACTTTTAAGTTTTTATGTAAATATATTTAAGCTTATATATTGATGACTGTTACTTTATATTCATTTTGATTTGATTAGTTATGTCGTTTAAATATATTTTGTCCATTGGTTCAGTATAAGGATCAGATCTTTTTTTTCCAGCTAAATAAAAAATTTTTGCTTTAAGTATATTTTTTTTATACTTCTCAATCATAGATAAGCTTTTATAAGAGAGGGCTAAGTAGTAATATGTTTCGGCTAAATAGTCATTAATCAGTATTTCTTTTTTCAATGCTTTAATCGCACCTTTGAAGTCACCGACTTCAAGTTTTAAAACCCCTAAATGTAAATAATCATATAATGATGGATGGTAGTTTTTTATTGAAAGTTGATTCTCTATTAATACAATAGCTTTTTTTTTGTCACCAAGAGCTTTATAACATAGTGCTTTTGCAATATTAAGATGATAATCTCCATTTATTGAATATCCTATATCCCAATTTACAATTGAATCTAGTTTATTAATATCCGCTATCGCGCCGTTATAATCTCGCAGAAATTGAAAACGACACCATCCCCTGTAGCCTAGATAATCTTTTGGATTGATATTAATAGCTGCATCAATTAATTTTTTCCATTGTATAAAATCTCCACGTTTTAAATAAGGAACAGCTTTTTCAAAATATGCAAAATCAAAGTTTGGACATTTTTCAATCGCCAAGTCAAAATAAATTTGAGATTCATCTGATCCTTGCTCAAATTCAATAGCTTTGTTAGCTAGAATACATGCATGGTAGCACAAACTATCACCTTTCCATTTATAAAGATTGCAATTTGGCTGACTATTGAGATTTGAGAAATATAATAGTAACAAAAAAGATAGATAAATTAATTTTATCATGGAGTCACTTCTTTTAATTCTCCATTGACAATTTTAAAATTCAAATAAGTGTAATAACCATAAAACTTATGAAGATACTCTATACTTTTCCATCCTTTAAGCTCCTTGGTAAGATTGAGAATTTGAGTGCTAACTCTTGGATCAAATTCTTTTTTTTGAAGTTCGAAATCCATTTCTTGGACACGAAACTTTCCTGTTCTTCCCTCATTATTCACAAAGAAGTGTATCACAATATAACCAGTTTCATTTCTAATATTTTTATATTTTTCTTTAAAATGTTTTACAATTGCTGGTTTTTCGCCTTCATATTTGGGTTTGGAAAAAATAATCAAGGTGTCAGGGTTATTAAAAGCAGCATCATCGATTTCTTTGTCAAATAATATTTGTCCTACTTCTTTAAGATATTTCCTGTCTTTATTTACTTGTGCATTTCCTATCGAAGAAATTATCGTTAATGGTATTAATGCGAATAATAGATTGTCCATGAGCTTATGGGTGCGAAATTGACAATAATTTAATTTATAGTCAAAACTTCGTTTAAATATAAATCATTAATTAGATTAAATATATTTTCGTCGCTTATTATATCTACTTCATTTTTATATATTTCTTTAATGTTTCCAATGATTTCTAAAACGCTTTTATTATCACTTAATTTTATAACTTCCAACATAAACAATGAGCCCTCATAAATTTCACCATTAAATAAACTAATAGAAACGGAGGATTCATAATTCCCTGATTGAGAAACAAACCCTTTAATATCATAGCTGACTTTACCCTTTATATTTATGATAGAATTATAAGTCAATTTATTATTTTGTATGCTATTAGAAGAGTTGTTTTTAATGGCTACAAAAGACCAGTTATTATATATTAACATATTCATTCGTATTTCCGAATAAGTATGAGGCGAAACCTCTCTCGCTTCTTCAATTATACTAAAATCATTTTGTTTCAAAATTTCTTTAATTTCTTCCGCTGAAAAGCTATTTTCCATATCTGAAAAATGATAACTTAAAGGGCCAAAATGGATAAAAAGCCCCCCTGGTTTTAATATTCTTTTAACTTCAGCCAACAAAATATGAAATGGTAAAACGTCAGTAAAATAAATAGATGTAATAACTTCAATAGATTCATTAGACAAAAATAGATGAGACGCGTCGCCTACAAAAAAATTAAATTTATTAATATTTTTAATTTTTTCAGAATACTCGGACAGATTTAATGTCGCTTCGCGGGATATAGCAAAATCTTCCGTTGAGTAAATATTATTCTCAGATATTTGATAAAATTTAATATTACTTTTTAATAAAGTATAAAAATAATTTACTAGACAAAATGATGAGTCTACGGCATAGACGTGGTCAAACACCTCACACAAATCCCAAGCAGTTCTACCAGCACCTGCCCCGATTACTAAAGCTTTTTTATTCTTCTTACCTATATGTTTTTCAACATATGAAGCTATTGTTTCCAATATTGTTTTTA
>JANPOX010000478.1:0-4541 GCA_031428235.1 Bacteroidia bacterium
ACATCTACCAGGATCATCACATTGAGTTCGCGCTCTTCTTCAAACACTTTAACGTATGGTGTTCTTAAACGAGCCGTTACGTTCCAGTCTATTGTTCTTACGTCATCACCCGGTGTATATTCGCGTACTTCACTAAAAGCCATACCTCGACCTTTAAACGCGGAGTGATATTCACCAGAAAAAATCTGGTTACTCAAACCCTTCGTTTTGATCTCTATTTTTCGTACTTTTTTTAGTAATTCTGCCGTTTCCAATTGAAATGATTAATTTTAAATGATAAATTTTAAATTAGTTGAATGTGTCTATTTCATTTAACATTCAACATTCTTCATTTATAATCTCTATGGTACTTCAACAGCGTTTAATAATTCATTGATGATATGCTCCGTGGTAATGTTTTCAGCTTCTGCTTCGTAGGTCAATCCTATACGGTGACGCATCACATCCATACATACAGCACGAACATCTTCCGGAATTACATAACCTCTACGTTTTATGAAAGCGTATGCTTTAGCGGCTAAAGCTAAGTTGATACTTGCACGCGGAGATCCACCATAAGAAATCAATGGAGCGAACTTATCTAATTTATATTCTTTAGGGAAACGGGTAGCAAAAACAATGTCAACAATGTAACGCTCAATTTTTTCGTCCATGTAAACATCCTTTACCACGTTTCTTGCAGTTAAAATATCTTCAGGTTTTAAAACAATATTTGCTTTGGGCATACCGGCTCTTGAAATATTAGCGGCAATTACTTTACGCTCATCTTCTTTGTTAGGGTAGGTAATCACCACTTTCAACATAAAACGATCCATCTGAGCTTCCGGTAAAGGATACGTTCCTTCCTGCTCAACAGGGTTTTGTGTTGCTAAAACTAAAAAAGGGTTTGGTAGTTTGAAAGTTTCATCACCAATGGTAACTTGCTTTTCCTGCATGGCTTCCAGTAAAGCAGATTGAACTTTTGCGGGTGCACGGTTGATCTCATCTGCTAACACAAAGTTTGCGAAAATAGGGCCTTTACGGATAGAGAATTGTTCCTGTTTTTGATTGTAGATCATGGTTCCGATCAAATCGGCCGGTAACAAATCGGGTGTAAACTGAATACGGCTGAACTTGGCATCAATACATGTGGCCAACGTGTTAATGGCCAATGTTTTTGCAAGTCCGGGCACACCTTCCAATAAAATATGTCCGTTACTTAATAATCCAATCAATAATCGTTCAACCATGTGATGTTGCCCGATAATGACTTTATCCATTTCATTCGTTAAAATATCCACAAACGCGCTCTCACGCTGGATGCGCTCATTCAATTCTCTAATATCTACTACCATAAGTGTTTTTGTTAATTACAAGCGTCACAAAGTTAGCATTGGTAGGGGCTACAGCTATTTTTGTCTTGTTAAAATATGTTAAGCATATTTTGCTTTTAACGATTTTTTGGGGGCTATTTACTTTTGCCACATATCTCCAAATTACCGCCACTTATCGGAAATTCTCCACCACTTATTAATTGTTAAAATTTATGCTTGATATAAACCTAATTTTAAAATAAACTAAAACTATTTTTTATGAAAAAACTACTACTACTTTTAGCATGTACCACAATGTTTACTGCTAAAGCGCAAAATGGATTTACAACTTTTACTACTAATCTTAATATTGGTGGTGCTCTAAAAAACCAAACTGCTTTTTTGGTGGATAATAGTAACAATAAATGGATTGGCTTTAGAACTATTTCTACTGGAGCTAATGCAGGTTTGGTAAAATATGATAATACCAACTGGACTTTGTATAATACTACATCTATTCCTGCATTGCCTTCTAACAGTATTACTGCTTTAGCAAAGGACAATAGTGGTAATATTTGGATCGGAACAAATGTTGGATTGGTAAAATTTGATGGAGTAACTTTTATTACATATAATACAGTAAATGGCTTGCCATCAAATACAATTACTTGTATTGAATCAATTGGAAATCAGGTATATGTTGGAACTAGGTCAGGATTATCTCGTTTTGACGGAGTAAATTTTACAAATTATACAGTTGCTAATGGCAAAGTGCCAAGTGATACAATTACCAGTATTAAAGCTGAAACTTCTAATATAATTTGGTTAGGCGGACTTAATAGATTGGTTCAATTTAGCATTAACGGAACATTTACATCTTCATCGTTTATAAATAATACAATTCCCCCCAACCAGTATAACACATTATCAGGTAATATAAATTGTATATATATTGATACGCAAAACACAAAATGGCTTGGCACTACAAATATTGGTTTATTAAATTATACAGGCAGTTCATTTATTAATGCAAATACTATGTATCAATTATTTGGTGGTACAATTCCAAATAAAGTTTTGGATATTGAACAGGGATTAAACAATGGCATTGTTTTAAAAATGGTTGAAGGTGGAACGCCAGTAAGTAACGGACTGGTTGAATTAGCTCCAAATAATAAAGTGTATCAGTATTTTAGCTCAACTCCTACTTTTACTGCTCCTATGGGAGAATTTATTGAAAAAGACGGTACAAATTTACTAATTTCTCAAGGAGGGCTTAGCCAGAGTTATATTTCTCCAAAAATGTTTTATTCGTTTGATAAAACGAATTACATTACTCAATTAGGTGTTGTCTATAATAACAATTTTAAAACATTGGATATTAATAATGTAAGAGCTGGCATTACTAATCGGAGCGATATGCATTGGGATTTGGGAGGAGCAGGAAACGCTTTTTATGAAGTTCCAAAAGGAAGCGGAAAAAACTCCAATTTCGCATCTGGTTTGTGGATCGGTGGTTTGGATAATGGAGGCCAATTGCATGGCGCTGCACAAACCTATCGCCAGTCCGGTGTCGATTTTTGGCCGGGACCATTGGATACGATTTCTGCTACGATTGATACGGCTACATCTTTAAACTACGATAAAATTTGGAAAGTAAGTTACACAGACATTAATGCTTTTATTACTGCATTCAATTCGGGTAGTGTTATTGCAACACCTGATATGTTAACCTGGCCTGCACATGGTTCAGGAAATAATTCGAGAAATCTTGCACCATTTGTAGATCAAAATGGAGATGGAATCTATAATCCAAACGATGGAGATTATCCGAAAATTAAAGGAGATCAGGCCTTGTATTTTATCTATAATGATAAGTTAGCCGCACATAGTACATCATTTACTCCTATGGGAGTTGAAGTTCAGGGAATGGCTTATGCTTATGCTTGTCCCGCTGCAACTAATGGTCACAATGAATTAACCTACACAACGTTTTATGATTATAAGATCATTAACCGTTCCTCTATGAATTATCATGATGTATATGTGAGCATGTGGAGTGATGTAGATTTGGGATATTATGGAGATGATTACATTGGCTCTGATGTGGGAGATAATTATGGATATGCGTATAATGCGGATGCAAATGATGAAACCCTTGCAGGAACTTTCGGTTATGGAGGTCAATTTATTCCCGCACAAGGATTTAATATTGTGAAAGGACCATTAGCAAATGCTAGCGATGGGATTGACAATAATAATAATGGGATTACAGATGAACCGGGTGAAGATTGCAAACTGAATAAGTTTACTTATTTCAATAATTCATTTTCTGGTGTACCAGTTCAAACCATTGATCCAGTTAATGGGCAGGAATATTATAATTACATGACAGGTTATTGGAAAGACGGAACACCCTTTACCTGTGGAGGTACAGGGTATGGCGGAACAATAACTTCCAATTATGTTTATACAGCAGACACCTACACTAACGGCGTTTGCGGTTCATCTCCCTGGAATGAATCAGGGGTGCCGGGAGATAGAAGAATGATTTTAAGTTCAGGCCCCTTTAATTTAAATGCTGGTCAAATGCAGGAGGTAGAATATGCTTTTGTAACTTCTTTTGATAGTTCTGTTGCAGGTGGCGGTGGATCAATGTCTGTGGCAAAATTAAAAACAGATATTCAAAAGATTAATGCATTTTATAATACAGTGAACAAACCAAATTGTTTACAAAGCCAGGTTACTGGCATTACTAAAATAGCAGTTCAAAATGATTTTAATGTGTATCCAAATCCAGCTAAGTCATTAATCTATGTGTCAACAACCATAGAAGGTGTTGCTAAAACTCAATATGAAATTGTTGATGTATTAGGAAAAGTGATCATGTCAAATGAAAATACTTCTGGTAAATTTTCTATTAATATCAACGAATTAAACTCTGGGATTTACTTTTTACGATTACAAATAAATAATAGTGTAGTGGTTAAAAAGTTTGTGAAAGAGTAAACGTTCCGCCTTAAAAAGTTAATAATGTAAAACCTGTTCATAGTTTTGGACAGGTTTTTTGTTTTGAATTAGGCTGTTTGGGGCCGTTTTTCTATCTTTACCGGATATAAATTTACCCCATGATTGCAGAAATGAATACAACAGCCAAAGCCCAACAGTTAATTGATTTAGAAGATAAACACGGAGCGCATAATTATCATCCAATCCCTGTTGTTTTAGAAAAAGGGCTTGGTGTTCATG
>JANPOX010000479.1:0-14132 GCA_031428235.1 Bacteroidia bacterium
TAATGTAGCTACCAGTACTCGTTATGAAACGGGTTTTAAGTTATCCCTTTTAGCAGGATTTAATTACAGAAAAAAATAATTATTTTAACAACTAAATAATTGATTATGAAATTGATTTTAAAAACATGCTTTATTTGTGCAATTATCTTTTTATCAAATTGTACAATAAATAAGAGGCATTACCGAGATGGTTATCAATTATCTTGGAACAAAACTAAGGTTAAAATTAGTAATCAATCAAAAAATGAGGAAGAAAAACTATCGCATTTTATTGATTTATATAAATTATCTGAACCTGAAAACGAGGCTGTATTATATGCTTCGAGTAAAAAGTCGATTTATCCAACAATTAAGAAAAAGACCATAAACTCATTCATACTCCCACCAGACAGTTGCGGAGACCTTATAACTATGTTAAATGGTGAGGAGATTAGCGCAAAAGTTATTGAAATAAATCAGAACATTGTAAAATACAAGACGTGTGATAATTTAGATGGACCATTATTCATCGAGTCAAAGGATAAAATATTTATGATTAGGTATGTTAATGGCACTAAAGAAGTTTTTCCGAAAACTACCTCAAAACCTGCTGTTAAGGTAAATACTGACAATAAAAATACAAAAGATGTTTTATCAGGAAATTCAGCAAAAAAGATAAATCCAATGGCCTTGGCAAGTTTGATTTGTGTAGGCGCTTTCTTTTTATACTTTCCTTTAGTTCTTGCTCCAATTTTCGCTGTGATAGCCTGTATTCAATTTAAGAAACATCCTGATAGATATAAAGCAAAAGGTATGGTAATTCCCGCGCTTATAGTTGGAGGGATAATTCTTACTATCTTAGTTGTAGCTTTATTAGTTGCCATTGCTTAAAATAATTAAATAATAAATAGCTAACCAATCCACGTTAATAAGTTTGATTGAAATTTACCTTAACTCCACTCATTATAAATAAATTTAATCTGTTACAATTAACATGATCTAAATTTTATGAGCGATATACAGCATTTTTTTACCCCGATCGAATTAGAAACTGAATCTTATTCTGAAAACCAGATTGGTAGATCTGTAAATGCTTACTCAACAAATTCTGATTTCCCGGAGTTAACGGATATTGATATGGCAATTGTAGGTGTTTGTGAAGACCGACGAGCTTATACAAATGTTGGTTGCGCTGTTGCTCCTGATAAAGTAAGGGATTATTTTTATTCACTTTATCCGGGGAGTTTCAGGCCGCGTATTGCTGATTTAGGGAACATCCAGCCTGGTCATGAAGTGGAAGATACTTATTACGCCCTTAAATCAACGGTTGAATACTTAATCAGAAACAATGTTATTCCGATTATCATTGGAGGAAGTCAGGATCTCACCTACGCACAGTTTTTAGGATATGAAAAACTGGAGCAAACCATTAATGTAGTAACTATTGATTCTACTTTTGATTTAGGAAATCCTGAGGAAGATACAACGAACACCGCATATTTGGGAAAAATTATTTTACATCAGCCCAACTTTTTATTTAATTACAGTAACATAGGTTATCAAACTTATTTAGTGGATCAAACAGGATTAAGTATGATGAACAAATTGTATTTTGATACTTATCGATTAGGGCAAGTGCGTGATGCGATTGAGGAATCAGAGCCAATTATTCGTCATGCGGATATGTTAAGTTTTGATATTACTGCAATTAAACATAGTGATGCTCCTGCAAATCCAAATGCTTCACCAAATGGATTTTATTCAGAAGAAGCTTGTCAAATGATGCGTTATGCAGGAATGAATGATAAATTATCTTCTGTAGGTATCTATGAAATAAATCCGGAATATGATACGCAGGGAAAAACAGTAAACCTGGCAGCGCAAATGATCTGGTGTTTTATGGATGGTTTTTATAATCGCAAAAGTGATTACCCTTCAAGAACCAGTTCTGATTATGTGAAATTTCATGTAGTATTACAGGAAGAAAAATACGAGATCAATTTCTTTAAGAGTAAAAAAAGTGATCGGTGGTGGATGGAAATTCCATATCCGCCAAGCAAAGGGTTAAAATTCGAAAGGCATACTTTATTACCATGTTCTTATAAAGATTATGAAATGGCTGTAAATAATGAAATCCCTGACCGATGGTGGCAAACCTATCAGAAACTAGCGTAGATACGGTTAATCTCTATAAAATAGTGGAATAATAAATGATTCTGATTAAAATTTTAAATTTTAGTTTTAAAACTTCAATTCCCCTTTATCAATTAAATATTTCACTTTAAAAATTGCAGCCACGCTAATAGAATCAGTTATTTCTCCACGAAGCACCATTTCAAATGCCTCGTTAAAGTGAATTTTTTTAACATTCAGGTCTTCGCTCTCTTCCGGTTCAGCTTCTTCAAATGTTAAATCGGTTGCCAGGAAAACAAAAGCATGTTCATCGCTCACCGAATTACTCAAATGCATCTGCATGATTTCTTTAAACTGTTTTGCGACAATGCCCGTTTCTTCTTTCAATTCTCTAATAGCTGTATTAATGGGTTGTTCTCCCAGCGGCCCGCCGCCTTCAGGTATTTCCCAACTGTAGGCATTTAAAGGATATCGCCATTGACCAACGAGCCACGTAAACCCATCTTCGCTTAATGGAACAATTCCAATGGCTAAATTTTTAAAATTGACTACGCTGTAAACTGCAGGGTTACCTGCCGGATTTATGGTCTGATGTTTGTTGACAGCAATCCACGCGGATTCATATACTAATTCAGAAGAAAGTGTTTTCCAGGTATTTAAATTTTGTTCGCTCATGTTTGTTTAATCAATGAATTATGGGTTTCACACAGTTGGATTGTTAATATTAGGGTTAATTTCTTATATTTAGAAACCAAAACTGCATTAAATTCGTAAAAGTTAAAAATTGTTATGTTGAAAAAACTACTACTTTTTATAGTTCTGTTTGCTTCCTATTGTTTATCAGCTCAAACAATGTATTGGGTTGGTGGTTCAGGAAACTTTAATGATGGTAATCATTGGTCTTTGACTAGCGATGGTGTTCCGGCTAATATCATTCCAAATTCTAATTCTAATATTATTTTTGATGAAGGAACAATTAGCCAACTAAATATTCATTTTCACAATACTACAAAAATAAAATCTCTAAATATCGTAAGGGATAATGTAGCATTTCAAAAAGAAAATTCTCAATCGGTTTTAGAAATTAGTGATGATTTTGTAAATGTTTCCCGTAGTTTTGAATCTAATATTACTTTTAGTTTTGTTAATAGTAGTAATCTAACCGAACACCTCATAAATTCCGGAGCCGTAATATTAAATTCAGATTTTAAAATTGATTCAGGTAAATGGAAGATTAATAAAATTATCACAAGTAGTAATAATAGTTTATCAATACAAAATAGTAAAGTAACTTTTCAGGGTGCTTATATTGAAGTGGGTGATTTAAGTTTAAGTAATAATCTGGAAGTGCAGATAAAAGGCTCTTTCTTTCAGATTAACAGAACACTATTTTCAGCAAATAATAGTAACGAAGTTGTTACTAAGTCCTATTTAAAGGGAAATTTTTTAACATCAACTGCCACGGGCTTAGTTGCTAAATTTGGCGGTACAGGTAATTCGCCGGCGAGTCCCTGTATCCTTACTCCAACAGTTGTTAAGCCAAGTTGTGTTCCCGGATGTGACGGAAAAATTATATTTACTATACCAAGTCCCACTTCTGCCTGTTACCCTTTCGTTCCTACACCTCCATTTAATGTTTTAATAAGTAGTACTTGTACAGCCATACCTGGTATGAATGGTTTATCTGCCGGCACATATACAATAGATAGTGTATGTAATTGTGGTGGCGATTACACCTTACTTTTATTTGATCAAAATCAATTTATTGAATCTCAGCCTACGCAGGTAACAACACCAAACATATCAACTATTATCACCGGTATTAGACAAATAGGCTGCTTTGGAACTTGTACGGGGACTATAAGTGTTAACTTCATAGGCGGTGTTGCTCCCTATAATTTCACAATAACGCCACCTGGTGGAGCGCCCACTTTTTCGACCTCTAATGGAGTACTCTCATTAATAAATTTATGTGCCGGAACTTTATCTATTTCCGCTGTTGATTCAAAATCCTGTACTGCTCTATTTACTACACCCATAAATCAACCGCCTTTATTGTTAGCAAATGGAACAAGCACAAATATTAATTGTAATGGTAATTGCACAGGTGCGGTCAATATTTCTCCAACGGGAGGAACCACTAATTATACTGTTAATTGGAGTACAGGTTTTACGCAAACATTAACTACAGGCGGTAGTTCAACGCAATCAAGTTTATGCGTGACTTCTATTACTGCAACTGTTACAGATTCTAAAACCTGTACTGCAACTTATGTAGCAAACATTACTCAACCGCCTGCCATTACGCTAACCGTTACTAAAACTAATTTAATATGTGGTTCCTTATGTGATGGAACTGCTTCTGTAACTGCAACTGGTGGCAGTGGAGGTTTTACCTATGTTTGGACTCCTAGTGTTACTGCCGGGCCATCAGCAACCGGTTTATGTGCCGGGCCATATACAGTAACAGTTACAGATATTTTAAATTGTTCAAGAACCGTGACCTTCACGCTGACAGCCCCTTTAACATTAACAGCAACTTCCACACAAACAAATTTAGCTTGTAACTCTGCCTGTATTGGGGCTATTAGGTTAACTGCTTCAGGTGGAACTTTGCCGTATAGCTACGCCTGGTCTCCACCAGCTGTATCATCAACCTCAGTAGCTTCCACACTATGTGTAGGCCCATATACTTACACAGTAACTGATAATGTAAATTGTACTTTTATTAATACAGTTACCATAACCCAACCACCAGCTGTTACATTAACGGTTAATGGTACAGATGTTACTTGTTTTGGCGCTTGTAACGGTCAGGCAACTGGCATCACAAGTGGTGGCACAGGCCCATTTACTTTTTCATGGTCGCCTGGTGCGCCAGTCCCACCAGGGCAAGGAACTGCAACTATTACACCTTTATGTCCGGGTACATATACTTTAAGAGCCACCGATGCGAATGGTTGTTTTAGAACAGGAACAGTATCTATTTCTCAACCAACAGTAATTGCAGCAAATGTAACCAGCGTTGCCCCAACCTGTAATGGTGTTTGTGATGGATCCATTAATTCAGTGCCAACAGGTGGCACCGGCCCTTATACATTTACATTACAACCTGGCACAGGAGCTCCTATTGTTGGTTCTCCGCCATTTACAGGTTTATGTGCCGGCAATTATACGTTGAGTATTCAGGATGCGGTAAGTTGTATAAGAACTCAAACCATCAATTTTACTCAGCCTAATCCTATTACTCTTTCCCTTTCTGCTACTGCTTTAAATTGTTTTAGTCAATGTAATTCAACTATTTCATCTCTTATAGCAGGAGGAACTCCAACCTACGCAATTACCTGGAGTGGTGGAGGTACTGGTCCAACAATTTCCAATCAATGCGCCGGAATTCATACAGCAACTGTTACTGATTCTAAAGGATGTACAGTAACAGCCTCCATTAATATTACTTCTCCTCCGGATATGACCGTTACTATAGGAGCAGTAAATCCGAATTGTAATGCACAATGCACAGGAATTGCTACTGCGACGGTAATTGGAGGAACTCCCAATTATACGGTTAATTGGAGTAATGGAACTATTGGAACTACTAACCCAAATTTATGTGTTGGAAATTATACAGCTACCGTAACAGATTCTAAAGGCTGTATTAAAACCCAAACTGTTGCAATCATAACGCCTCCAGCTCTAACTCTAACCACTACAAATGGAAGTGTTAGTTGTGCCGGAACGTGTGACGGTACAGTTTCTGTAACGCCAACCGGTGGAACAGCGGGTTATTTTTACAGTTGGAATTCATCGCCGGTGCAAACTAGTTCAGTAGCAATTAATTTATGTGCGGGTAATTACATCGTGTCAGTAACAGATAATAATGGATGTCTTGCTTCTGCTAGTGCCAGTGTTTCTGCACCGGCGGTTTTAACTACTTCTATAAGCAATGTTCAATCCAGCTGTAATGTTTGTATAGGAGGAGCAACCGCTCTTGGTGTTGGAGGTACAGGTCCATATACTTATTCGTGGTCACCTGGTGGACAAGCCACACCAACAGCTACTAATTTATGTGTAGGCACCCAAACCGTCAGAGTTACTGATTTTAGAGGATGTATTTCAACACAAACTGTTCAAATTCTTCAAACTATTAATATAGCGATTACAACCAATAGCAACGTTTTACTTTGTAGTAATGTGTGTTCCGGGGTAGCCACAGCAAATGCTTCCGGAGGAACCATCCCATATTCATACTCCTGGACTCCCGCACCGGTTCAAACTACTCAAACAGCCACAGGTTTATGCGCGGGCCCTAATGTTGTTGTTGTTACTGATTTAAATGGTTGTTCAAATACAAACACAGTTACTTTTACAAACCCTCCAGCTATTACATTAACGATTAATCAAACAAATGCAACTTGTAATGGATTTTGTAATGGGTCTGCAACAGCTAATGCAACAGGCGGAACGGGAATTATTACGTATTCATGGTCAAATGGAGCGACCACACCTTCAATTAATAGCTTATGTGCAGGAGATTATACAGTTATAGTAACTGATGCAAATAGCTGTACACAAACTCAAACCGTTACTATAACACAAAGCAGTGCGTTGACCGCTACTTTTACAAGTACTAACCCAACAGGTTGTAACCTGACCGATGGATCTATTTCTTTTGTTCCGGGAGGAGGCGTTACACCATATACATTCACATGGAATCCCGGACCATCTACTAATCCTAAAATAAATTTAGGAGATGGAACTTATGTTTTAAACCTTTCAGATTTTAATGGCTGTACTCAATCATTTACCACCACTTTAAGCGATCCTCTTAGTCCTACAGTAACGGTAACTTCAAATTCTGTGGTTTGTTTTGGTTCTTGTGTCGGATCCGCATCACTTTCAATTATTTCAGCCACTCCAACATTTAGTGTCGTGTGGTCAGCCCCTATTCCTGCAACAAATACAAGTACAGTTGCAAGTAATTTATGTGCCGGAAATTATGTCGCTATTGTAACAGATGCAAATTCTTGTGTAACAAATCAAACTGTTAATATTGCCCAACCTACACAAATTTCATCTACAGGAACTGTTACCAATATTCCTTGTAATCCGGCATGTACAGGCTCTATTAATATAAGTCCATTGGGTGGTATTGGTTCATATTCGTATTCGTGGACACCCGCTGGAGGTAACGTTGAGGATCCTGCTAATCTATGTGCAGGAAACTATTCGGTAATTATAGCAGACGCAAACAATTGTTTGGTTACAAACACTTATGTTATTACACAACCTCTAGCCTTAACCTTGAGTTTTAATAAAAGAGATGTATTATGTAACGGCGGTTGTACCGGTGCGGTTGGGGCAGTTGTTTCAGGAGGTTCTTCGCCTTACTCGTATACCTGGACGCCGGTAGGTTCGTTTGTTGGATCCAATATTGATACTATTATTAATTTATGTACAGGAATATATACTGTCAATGTCCGTGATGCAAATGGTTGTACTATTGCCGGAACTGTTAGTATTGGTGCCCCGGCCGTTTTAACATCTACACTTACAAAAACTAATGTAAAATGTAATGGGCAATGTAACGGAACAGCAGTTATAAATCCTATCGGCGGAACACTTCCTTACTCGTTTTCATATAATACTACACCAACGTTTACATCTCAAACCGTTACCGGATTGTGTGTGGGTACTTACACAGGAATAGTGACAGATGCCAATGGATGCTCATCTTCTAATGGTTTTGTTATTACAGAACCGCTGCCAATTGTTATTACAACTACGGTCTCAAACCCTAAATGTAATGCAGTTTGTAATGGCAGTGTAGCCACTACTGTTACTGGTGGAAATTCTGCTTCATATCAGTACAGTTGGTTATTTGCCGGAGGCTCAGTTGCTAACCCAACGGGATTATGCGCTGGAAATTACACTGTTACGGTGACCGATGATAGTTTATGTACTCAACAAGCAATAGTAAATTTAGTTGAACCAGCGGCATTAATAGCAAGTACTTCTTTTACCAATCCCACTTGTAATAATGGATGTAACGGTATTGTTACTGCCAACCCCGTTGGTGGTACAGTTCCTTTTTCATATTTATGGTCTGCTCCAACCAATACAAGTCAAACGGTATCAGGCTTATGTGCCGGTAGCTATACAGTAATTGTATCAGATTTAAATTTTTGCCGTGATACACAAATGGTGACATTAACATCGCCTCCGGCAATTTCAGTTAATCCGGGAATTTCCCCAGCTAATTGTGGTGTTTCTAATGGATCTATTGATGCTCCGGCAGCAGGAGGATTATCGCCTTATACTTATAATTGGCTTAATCCAATATTAGCCTCACAATCAACCCAGAGTCTGGTTACGGCAATTCCTGCCGGAATATATACGGTCATTGTTACTGATGCTGCGTTTTGTAGTTCAACTATTACAATACCTGTGAGTAATTCTGATGGTCCAACGGGAGCAACCATTACAACAACAAATGTAGCTTGTAATGGACAATGCAATGGTGCTATGGAAATATCAAACCCTATTGGTGGAACACCATCTTATACCTTAAGTTGGATTAATCCTGTTTCAACAAATTCATTAATTACTGGCTTATGCGCCGGAACGTATACGGCACAAATTGTCGATTCAAATAATTGTTTATTTTTTCAGGCAGATACCATTGCCGAACCTCAATTAATTGATGATAATGAAAATATAATACCTGCCCTTTGTTTTGGTAACTGTAATGGTTCAATTGCTTTGAATCCAACAGGAGGCAACGGAGGTTATTCTTTTTCCTGGACTCCATCCGCCAATACAGGAACAATCACAAATTTATGTCCCGGTGTTTACACTTCTACAATTACAGATAACTTAGGATGTACATTTACGGCTAGTTATAACTTACCAAGCCTTACTAGCATTACAAGTAATACGGTTGCTACAAATAACATCTGTTTTAATAATTGTAATGGAACTCTATTGGTAACCAATGTGGCTGGTGGACTTCCTCCATATTCCTTTAATTGGTCAGATCCTTTAGGACAATCAACACCATTAGCTGTTGGGTTATGTAATGGAAGTTATTCGGTAACGATAACAGATGCTAATGGGTGCTCTAATCAAGTACCAAGTGCTGTAACGTCCCCTTCACAAATTACATTTACTCCAACAGTAACTCAACCGGGTTGCGGCTTATGCGATGGTTCTGCCATAGTAAATCCTATAGGAGGGACACCCAATTATACCTATTTATGGAGTGCTAATAATCAAACTACCAATACTGCTACTAATTTATGTGCAGGAGTTTACATGGTTCAAATTACAGATGGCAATGGTTGCGTTTCTGATTCTAATGTAATAATTAATAGTAATTCAACTATAACCGGAGAAATCATTACAAAAGCGGATGTATCTTGTTCAGGCGTTTGTGATGGTAGCGTTACTGTAACGGCGGTTGGAGGTACAAATCCTATTACTTATAATTGGGTTCATAATAATTCAAGCTCACAAAGTTTAACAGGCCTATGTTCCGGAACCTATTTCTGTAATATGACAGATTCCAGTGGTTGTATAAGAACAGCCAGTGTGGTTATTGGCTCTATAACAACTTTAACAATTTCATCACAGGTCACGCAATCGTCTTGTTCATCCAGCACAGGTTCTATTACAGTTAATGTAACTGGAGGAACAGGCTCTTACACTTATGCCTGGCTGCCTGCAGGTACAGGCAGTACAGCAACAGTTACTGCTTTAGCTCCAGGAAGCTATACACTAACCGTTAGTGATGGAATTTGTTCTAGAACACAAGTATATTCACTTAATTCAGTTAACGCCCCTGTCCTTAGTTTTACAGAAAAGGACATTTCCTGCGGTGTGGTTTGCGATGGAAATATTGCACTCACAATAACAGGAGGAGCGCCCGGCTATACTATCTTATGGTCTAATGGACTTTCTACACCAACCATCACTAATTTATGTGCTGGTTCATATTCGGTGAGGGTAACTGATGGCGCCGGTTGTACAGCTGCCCAAAACTTCTCATTAAATGCATTGTCGCCAATTGTATTTAGTACTCCTGACATAAATAATGTTTTGTGTAGCAACAATTGTGATGGTTCAATAACATCAATACCTACCGGAGGAAGTTTGCCATATACATTTAGTTGGACACCAGTTGCTCCTTCAGCCCCTACTACCAGTAGTTTATGTCCGGGTAACTATTCTATTACTGTTTCAGATGTAAATGGATGTTTTGCTACTCAATCTTATACTATAAGTAGTCCGCCAGCTTTAACGTTAACTGCCATTGTAACCACACCAACATGTAGTACATTGCCCGATGGTGATATAGATGTTACAGTAACCGGCGGTACGCCTACTCCTTCATATACTTATAGTTGGATGCCAAATGGGGCAACATCGCAAGATTTAGTAAATATTTTAGCAGGTACTTATAGCGTTTCAGTTACTGATGGTAACGGTTGTAAAAAAGATTCAGTATTTGTAATTAATTCGGTAATCACTGTTGATGCAGTTGCCGGAAATGATACTTTATTCTGTGAAAACGGTACTTTACTTTTAAATGGTTCAAATTCAAACAGCGGAGCGGGTACAACCTATCAGTGGTTATCTTTACCTACTAATTCTTTAGTATCGAGTTCATTAATTACATCTACTTCACCTGCTACTGGCACCAGTACTTATGTGTTGGTAGCTACTGATCCTGGCGGAACTTGTATTGACAGAGATTCTGTTGTTGTAACGTCAAACCCACTGCCTATTGTGGATGCCGGACCTATGGTAAGCATGCCTGTTTTATCATCAGCTACAATTGGAGGAAGTCCAACAGGCCCTATAGGAAGCACATTTAGTTGGATGCCTATTACTGGACTTGACAATCCAACAGGTACAAATCCGATAAGTGGAACAACAGTAACAATTATTTATACGGTTACAGTAGTTGGTGCGAACGGATGTTCAAATTCTGATACCGTTACGGTTTATGTTTATCCTGAAGTGATAATTCCAAATGGATTCTCTCCAAATGGTGATGGCAAGAATGATGTTTGGCAAATTGACTTTATTGATCAGTTCCCTGAGTGTGAAGTGGAAGTTTACAATCGGTGGGGAGAGCAATTATTTTATTCTAAAGGGTATACTGTTCCATTCAATGGGCAATATAAAGGAAAAGATTTGCCGGTTGGAACCTACTATTATATTATAAATTTAAATAGTCCAAATTACCCGGATGCTTATACAAGCCCATTAACTATATTCAGATAACATGAAAAACATCTTTTATATAACGGTTATTGTGTTGCTTATGGGAAGCCTTAGGGCACAACAGTTGCCACAATACACGCAATACATGCTTAATGAAATGGCAATCAATCCTGCAGTGGCCGGAAAAGATAACTATGCCGATGTACGTTCCAATAACCGTTACCAATGGATGGGCATTACCGATGCGCCACGAACTTATATGTTAACTCTTCATAGTCCTTTAAAAAACCGCCACATGGGATTGGGAACCCATATCTATACCGACATTGTAGGGCCAACAAGGCGTGTAGGTATTAGTTTGGCTTATGCATATCATATTAAAGTGGCGAAAAAAACTTTTGTTTCTTTAGGGATAAGTGCCGGTATTCAACAGTGGGCAATCGATGGACATAAATTGCGGTTGCATGATGCCGGAGATGAAAATTTATTGACGCAGTATCAAACAAAAATTGTCCCTGACCTTGGCGCAGGAATATATGTACATAATGAAAAGTGGTATTTAGGATTCAGTGCACCGCAATTATATCAAAGCCCCATTAAATTATATGAAAATGGAGATCATAAAGGAACTTTAGTGACTCACTTTTTGGTTAATGGCGCCTATAAATTTAAGATTAATGATGATTTTAAAGTAGAACCGTCTTTCATGTTGAAATATGCCAATCCTGCACCTATGAAAGTTGATGTTGGTGCCCGTGTAATTTACCAAGATCAGATCTGGTTGGGAGGAGGATACAGACACAATGATGCGTATACAGCATTGATAGGTTTTATGTATAAGAATTATTTGATGATAGGGTATTCATATGATTTTACTACTACCAATTTGAAAAAATACTCAACAGGAACCCATGAATTAATGCTTGGTCTTCGGTTTTCAAAACAACAATCTAAACACTGGCCCGAAGATCCTGAGACGAAATAAGATAACGTATTTTTTATTGTATTGAGATAAGACTGATTTAGATCAGTCTTTTTTTTGTTATTGTATTTTGAAATTTAGATAGTTTGAACGTTTTCAAATTTTACATATTTTAAATCCAGCCATTCATTATTGTCGTATTTCTATTAAACCTTAAAATATAATCTTATGAAAAAATTATTTTTAGCTGTTGCCTTATTATCATTTGGCGTAAGCGTACAAGCAAAAACACCTTCAATTTGTGACATGTCAGTTTCTATTAAGGATCCGGAATGGAAAAAATCTGAAACCGGAACATGGATGGGTGCAAACAAAACATGGTATAAATTAAATCCAAAAGATGCATCAGTGTGGATGTCTATGGATGGAAAAAAATGGGATGCTGCAAAAGATGGAATGTGGCAGGACAAATCAGGAAAATGGTTAAAAATAGTTGACAAAAAGAGTTTGAAATGGTCTGCTGATGGCGGAAAAACCTGGTCGGATGTGCCAGACTGGACTTGGGAAGGTGGTGATGGCAAATGGAATAAATTTGACACCAGCTGGAACCTTTGGGTAGCTTAGTATATAAATTGGTTTTACTTATAAAACAGCTGAATTTCAGCTGTTTTTTTTTGTAGTTAATTGTCGTATCTTCATGCCACCTTTTGGCACTTAAAATCACATATCACCAGGATGAATTAATTGTTCTTATCAGAGAACGTAACCAGAAGGCTTTTGCATATTTATATGATAATTATTCGAAAGCACTATTTGGAGTAATCAACAATATTGTTCATGATCAGGAGGAATCTGAGGATATTCTACAAAATACATTTGTAAAAATTTGGAATAATTTCGACAGTTATGATACTGCCAAAGGCCGCTTATACACATGGATGCTGAATATTTCCAGAAATATGGCAATTGACTTTACGCGTTCTAAGCAAGAAAAAATAAAAAGTAAAATCCAAGAACCATCCGAGTCCGTATATTATAAAAATCGGTTATATGTTGAAGATAATGCACATGAATCGATTGGATTAAGAACTATAGTGGAAAGTTTAAAAGAAGATCAAAGAGAAATTATAGACTTGGCATATTATCAGGGCTATACACAAGATGAGATCTCAAAAAAAATGAATTTACCATTAGGAACAGTTAAAACAAAAGTAAGACAAGCCCTACTTATTTTAAGACAAGCCACTAGCGACGGTGGAGAACATAAGAGGGTACAACAAGGATAATGAAAACAGTAGAAGAATATATAAACTCAGGAATCTTAGAGATGTATGTTTTAGGCATGACCAATGCTGATGAAACTGCACAGGTTCATGAAATGGTTTTAAAACATCCTGAGATTGACTTAGAGATTGAAGAGATAAGTAAGGCATTAGAAATTGATGCTGAAAGTAAAATGTTTGAACCTAGTGAAACAGTTAAACCATTTATTATGGCGATTGTTGATTATACTGAAAGATTAAAAAATGGAGAAACTATGTCTTTTCCACCGATACTAACTAAAGATTCGCGTATAGTAGATTTTGAAGAATGGACAAATAGAGCCGATATGGTATTACCTGAAGATGCTGGTAATTTGTACGCCAAACTGATTGGGCATAGTGCAGAAGCTACGACAGCTATTTCATGGTTAAAATCTCACTCTCCTCAAGAAATTCATACTACTGAATTAGAACGTTTTTTAATATTAGAAGGTACTTGTGATATTACCATTGGTACTGAAGTTCATAGTTTGGTTGCCGGAGATTTTCTATCTATTCCATTGCATATTGAGCACAGTTTAAAGGTAACATCTACTATTCCATGCAAAGTA
>JANPOX010000480.1:0-4012 GCA_031428235.1 Bacteroidia bacterium
GTTATACCGGGTTTTGGAAATGGACCGTTAAAAGACATTTTAAACCTTCTGTTTTTAAAAAATTAAGTGATAAAAAATTAGCAATCTATGCCAAAGCATTTGACATTGGTTTAGAAGAGCTAAAAAATTTCAATGGATAAAATAATATTACCTTACAATCACATACAAACCGCTCATTGTGAAAATGGTGTAGCAACTGGACTTTTAAAACATCATGGTTTAGAGTTTATGACGGAGCCATTAATGTTTGGTTTGGGTTCCGGAATCTTCTACATTCATATTCCTTTTTTAATGGTTAATGGTGGTCCGGCTATTTCATACAGAAGTATGCCGGGTTGGATCTTTAGCAGAGCCAGCAAATTATTGGGAGTAAAAGTAAACCGCAAAAAATTCAGCAGCGAGAAAGAAGCTTATGATTATTTAAATAAACAAATTAAAATAGGTAACCCAGTTGGCTGCCAGGTAGGAGTTTTTAATTTACCCTACTTTCCTTCAGAGTATCGTTTTCATTTCAACGCACATAATTTAGTCGTGTACGGAAAAGAGAATGGAAATTATTTAGTGAGTGATCCTGTTATGGAGACTGTAACAACACTTACTGAAGAAGATATGCTGAAGGTGCGTTTTGCGAAAGGGCCTTTAGCCCCGAAGGGACATGTGTATTATCCTGAAAATGTAAAACCGGTTAGTAAAGAACATTTACAAAAAGTAATTTTTAAAGCCATTCACCGTTCAGCTTTTGATATGCTGAATATTCCCGGCCCTATTTGTGGCGTAGATGGCATCAAATACACTGCTAATCAAATTCGCAGGTGGCGTGAGAAACTAGGTCCGCGTAAAGCGGGCTTATACCTCGGGCAAATCGTGCGCATGCAAGAAGAGATTGGCACCGGTGGCGGAGGATTTCGTTTTTTATATGCCGCATTTTTAGAACAAGCCAGTGATATTACAGGCAACTCTAAATTATTAAAGCTGTCTGATGAATTTACAAAAGCAGGGGATCTTTGGAGAACCAGTGCAGTAAACATGGGTCGTATCTACAAAGGCCGATTGAACGAACAAAAAGATTTTTTAGAAAGTGCAAATATTCTGGATGAAATTGCAGAAATAGAAAGAGCTGCGTTTAAAGAACTGAGAAAGATAAAAGGTGTTTAGTTGTCAGATCTAAAATTGTTTTACCACCCAGTAATTTCCCATTTATCCTGTGAACGCATTACCTGCTCCACAATATCGCGAACGCATCCTTCACCTCCGTTGATGTTGGAAATATAAAGACAAATCTCTTTTATTTCATGAGCAGCGTTTTTGGGACAAGTAGCTACTCCAACTCTTTTCATGACTTCATAATCTGGCAAATCATCACCCATGTATAAAATTTCTTCTTCATTCAAGTTGTGCTCATTGATATAATCTTTATAACACTGTAGTTTATCGTGCTGCTTTAAAAACACATCTTCAATCCCTAAACCGCGTAAGGCATTCTTAACAATCTGGCTACTGCCTCCGGTGATCATGGCAATACGATAACCCTTTTTTACTGCCAATTGCAAAGCGTAACCATCTTTGGAATTCATGTTGCGCACAAACTCACCGCTCTCCATTAAAAAAACCTGGCCATTGGTTAATACACCATCCACATCAAATAGGAGGGTTTTTATACGAGGGAGTTTCTGTTTGAAATTTTCCATGAGTTACTTAGAATGTTGTTGCGTGATGATTAAATCAGAAAGTAATTTATAGATCTTAGCCAACTCGTTTTTATCTTTTAATAACGACAAATGTTTTTTCATTACTGTTTGATCATTACGCATAGCCGGACCTGTTTGTGCCTTTTTCGGATGAATCTTCTGCATTTTCTGAAAAGAATGTTGCATGATTGGCCATAAAAGATCAGTATCTTTTTTACTCAAATTGTTTTCGATTAATTCATACGCTGATGCATATAAAGCATTTGTAAAATTGCAGGCAAACACAGCAGCTAAATGAACCTGCAATCTGCTCTTTGAATCCATCACTTTTACTTTTGTACTAATGGAACCAGCCATTTGTTTTAATTGACTTAATCCTGATTTAGAAGAAGCTTCAATTAACAATGGTGTGTTTTTCCAATCGATCTCTGCTCCTTTATAAAAACTCTGCAAAGGATAATATACACCAGTATTTTCTGCGACATCTTTTAGAATAGTCATCTCAACACTTCCTGAAGTGTGCACCACTATTCCTTTTAAATTTAAAGGAATCAGATTTTTAACGACCTCAACAATAGCATCGTCTTTTACTGCAATGATGTACAGATCTGCATTTAAATTGATACTTGGATAATTCGTCACTAAATCACATTGAAAACGTTTTGCGTAATTTTTTGCGTTTAAAGAATTGCGGTGATTAAACACCTGCACTAAATTTAAATCCTTACTTAGTTTAAAAGAATCAGCTATGTGGTAAGCGATATTACCTGTGCCTATAATAACTATGTTTACCTTACCCAAAGGTTATTGAGTGTTTAGTTTGTTCTTGCGTCTGCGTTCAACAACAGCAATCACAGTGCCTATAATCATGATCAAACAACCAAGCCATAACACATTTATAAATGGGAACATGTAGGCTTCGAGCACTACAAACTCCTTTGTGCTATTTACTTTTTCACTCATTTGGATCTCTACACTACCTTCCTGAGGATTGATCTTCCAAAAAATAAATTTCAAGCCCAGTTCTTCTAATTCAAATTCGTCAGGCAACACACTATTATTTTTCAAAATATATTTTGGTGTTGCTCTATGTACTTTTCCGTTAATATCAGTAGCTTTTAAAACGGCCGTTACAATTAACAAACTATCGTTTTTAGCATATTGCTCTTCATTTAAATTTGTTGTGATGCTATCTATTTTAATGATGGCATTATCAGCAAAGATGGTATCATGCATATGCCCAACAAAATTCGTTGGTTCTTTATAAGCGTCTTTTTTCAATTCGCGATTATCTGCAAGATCAGCATAAGTGATGTGCGTATAAATATCATTACTTAAAAAATGTTTTGTGTCAGGGTTTGATGCTTGCCCCATTCGCGGATTATCCTGCACCATCGGACTTAATTCAAAAGCCTTTACTAATTTACCATTTGCATCTTTAGTAAAGTAATCCATGTTAAAGAAAACATCAATCCCTTTTCTCTCTTTGCCTTTATAGGTCACTAAATAATTTCCCATTGCTAAAGTATCTCCTTTAGTTAATACTAAACTTTTTTGGGCGCTGAAATTCTCGCCAAGACTGGCAACATTTTTTTGAGAGGTATTTTGAGAAATGGTTTGTTTTTTTGAAGTAGAAATTAATGCGCCTAATAAAATTAAAGCAAAACCAATGTGTGCAATCGATGAACCAGCGTGCCGGGTTTTCCCCTTAAGAATGCGCATCCAATAATCTAAATTACAAAATACAGCAAATAAAGCAGAGATAAATAAAATGGCGTAAGAAATCAAATTCCATTTATCAATAGATTTCGCTAAGGAATAGTCCTTTAAAAAATATAAAGGAATAACAGCCGATAAACCAAAAATAACAGCGAAGATCCCTGGCCAGCAAATATGTTTTAAAAACAGTTTTGGATCTGTTTTTTTATATTTAAAAAATTGGGTTACTGCTACTAACAATAAGGCAACGATTGAAAAAGGAATCATCCATAAATTATAATCTGCTATTTTGATTGGCGCTTTCTCCAATGCAAATAATTTATTCATTACCGGAATAGATGTAAAATAGGTAATGACTAATGCCGATAATAAAAACACCAATGAACCGACAAACATCCAGAATTCGCGGGAATACAAACTTTCTTCCTCCTCTTCTTTAGGGAAGAATTTAATGTAGGAATAAATGGTGATGATGAAACTCATTGATAACCACGTTAATAAAATAATAATTTTATAACCCATCGTTATTCCAAAAAACAACATCATTAATGAGATCATGATATAAGACACACGTATCAATTTATCATGAATCAATAAAACCACAC
>JANPOX010000481.1:0-3060 GCA_031428235.1 Bacteroidia bacterium
CCGCCCGAAATAGAAACTACACCATATTGAGCATTAATGGTTTCATTAATAAAATAGGTATTGGTTTCCATAAAGCTTGGTAAAATAGCAGGATCGCTACAAACGGCATAAGCCCGTAAAACAGAGGTTACACTGATTGAAACAGGAGAGGAAACATACATGGTTGAACCAGTTGTTGGTTGCGAGCCATCAGTGGTATAATAAATAGTTAAACTGTTGGAAGGTGTTACGCTTAACGAAACCAATTTAGTTCCTGAATAGAATCCCGCAGGAACATCCATTTTAGGAGTTGGAGCATACGATAAATAACCTGTAGTTGAATTTGTAGCATTTGGTGTTGGCGATGTAAAAACATTCCAAAGAGCATTTCCGTCTGGCTTTCTCCCCACTGAATGAGTGGCCTGTGTTCTTCTTAACCCAACAGAATCTACAATAGTCGAACCGCTTGATAAGATCATCCAGTCTCCCTGGCATTGTGTTAGTTTAAAATTAGTGTGCATGTGCCCTACAACATCCGCTGCAGAACCCAAACCACTGCACCATATGCGCAGAAATCCATTAGAAGCAATGGTGGTACCTGAGGGTATCATGAATTTTGTCATGTCAGCAGGATCGTCACTAAGGAACATACCGCCAAGATTAGCGGTAGTTGCACCAGAATTGTATAATTCAATCCAGTCTGATTTTTTACCTGTATTATCAAGTAGTGCACCACCAGAATTGGATGCAGAATACTCATTTATTTTTATTTGCGCTGTTAAGCTTATAAATGAAAATAATATCGATACCGATATAAGTAATTGTTTAAACATAAGTTTTAATTTAACAAGTCTAAATATACAATATTTAATCTAATGAAAAGTACCTTTTATCATCAAAAACTGGAATTCCATGCATAGAAATTTTATAAAAAAACTTTCAAATAAAAACGGTTTAAATAAGTAAATTTGTAGCCTGAAATTATGAGCGATAAAATAGAACATGAATGCGGCGTTGCTTTAATTAGATTATTAAAGCCTTTGAGTTTTTATAAAGAAAAATACGGCAGCAGCCGTTATGGTTTACATAAAATGTACCAGCTCATGGATAAAATGATTAACCGTGGACAGGATGGTGCCGGAGTTGCCACTGTAAAATTAGATGTGGAAGCAGGTACACCCTACATTAACAGGTTAAGATCCATTAAGCCAAAAGCAACGCAGGATATTTTTTCGCAAATAAATGACTTATTTATTAATGCCAAACTAAAAAATCCGGAGGCTTATAACGATATTGAATGGCAAAAAAAGAATATCCCTTATATGGGAGAATTAATTTTGGGCCACTTAAGATATGGCACCTACGGCGGTAATACCATTCAAAGCTGCCATCCTTTCAGAAGACAAAATAACTGGATGGCGCGTAACTTATTGGTGGCCGGTAATTTTAACTTAACCAACGTTGATGAATTATTGGAACACCTTGTAGAGTTAGGTCAGCACCCGACTGTAAAAGCGGATACTGTAACTGTGATGGAAAAAATAGGCCATTTTTTAGATAAAGAAAATGATCGCTTATTTAAACAATTCAAAGAGCAGGGAATGAATAATTTTGAGATCTCAAAAGAAATTCAAAAAAATATTGATGTTGCCTCTATCCTTATCGAAAGTAGTAAACGCTGGGATGGTGGTTACGTAATGGCAGGTATGATGGGGCATGGAGATTCGTTTGTGTTACGTGACCCTAACGGAATCAGACCAGCTTATATTTACAAGGATGATGAAGTAATTGTTGTTGCGAGTGAAAGGCCGGTTATTCAAACCGTGTTTAATGTAGATATTAATGATGTTAAAGAATTAAAACCGGGCTGTGCGGCTATCATTAAAAAAGATGGGTCGTTTTCTGAAATACAAATTATTGAACCACTCGAAAGAAAAGCCTGTTCATTTGAACGTATTTATTTTAGCCGTGGTAATGATGCCGATATTTATAAAGAGCGCCAGTTACTTGGCCGTTACTTAGTGCCGCAAGTATTAAAAGCCATTGATTATGATTTGGATAATACCGTATTCAGTTACATACCAAACACGGCCGAAGTGGCTTTTGGCGGACTGGTAGAAGGTATAGATGAACATATTAATAAAATTAAAGCAACAGAGATTTTAAAATTAGGGGCTAATGTTTCGGAGCCTACCTTAAGTAAAATATTATCAAAACACCCACGCATACACAAGGTTGTATTAAAGGATGCCAAACAACGCACATTTATTACCGATGATGAAAACCGCGACAACCTTGTAAATTTAATATATGATATCACTTATGGTACGGTTAAAAAAGATGTTGATACTCTCGTTGTTTTAGATGATAGTATTGTTCGTGGAACTACTTTGAAACAAAGTATTTTAAGGATACTGGACCGATTGCATCCAAAAAAGATCATTATCATTTCTTCTGCGCCACAAATTCGTTACCCCGATTGTTATGGCATTGATATGGCCATCTTAAGTAAATTCGTTGCATTTAATGCAGCTATAGCACTTATTAAGGAAACCGGAAAAGATTCCATTTTGAATAATTTATATGAAAAAGCAAAAGCTGAATTATTGAAACCAAAAGAAGACCAGATCAATATTGTTCAGGAAGTTTACCGCACGTTTACCAATGAAGAGATCTCGCAAAAAATTGCTGACCTGGTGCGTCCTAAAAACCTTAAAGCTGATCTTCAGATCATTTACCAAACCATTGAGGGTTTACACCAATCTTGTCCTGATAACCTGGGCGACTGGTATTTTACGGGTAATTACCCAACCCCCGGTGGAAATAAAGTTTCTAATAAAGCGTTCGTCAATTATATGGAAGGTAAACACGAAAGGGCTTATTAAATAAGTTTTTATTGTTTAACTATTATAAATTTTTTCTTTAGTAGAGATGAATCAGGGCGTTTCCGCAAGCTGGCGGACCGGGCTGCAAGTTTATCCTGAGCGAAGTCGAAGGGCTTCAATCTTTTTGCTTCGCTTCGGGGCTTCGAGAACCTCAGCCACCTTTAGCAAGCAAAAAGGATTTACGCTCGCATCCCTA
>JANPOX010000482.1:0-2307 GCA_031428235.1 Bacteroidia bacterium
CGCATTTCACATCGATAGCTTTAAAAATAGTTTTAGTCTGATCTTTATCAACCTGTGAAAGTCTATAATACGTTAATTCATTTGTAACTTCATAATCTGTATGTATATAATGATGAACAATTCCTGTCGTTCCATTCCCCATAACTTTAGCCACATATTGCCATTCGGTTCCGTTTGTGCTTTTTTCAACTAAAAAATATTCATTATCAGTTTCTGTTGCAGTACTCCAATTTAATTGAACGCCGTTTGAAGCGCATATACCTGAAAAGTCCAGTAATTCAACCGGTAAAACACTAAGGTTTCCGCCGAATGGAGATCCTGCACAACTAGCAGATCCTACCATAGCTCCTGCACTAATACTCCCATTACCGCAAATATCACTCGTTCCACTTATTGAAAGTGTTCCTGAAACACTTACTGCACCATTTATTGTAGCATCTCCACCTCCAGAAAGTGAAAGATTTCCAGAGACAGTTAATGAAGAACCACTACTTACTGTTAAACTACCTGAGCCAGTAATACTTCCGTTACCTAACAAATTAAAACTGCCACCGGGTAAAAGAATAAATGTGCTATTTGAGCCAACATCTAATGTAGTACAAGTAGATGTGACATTATGTTTAATATATATTGTAGTATTAGGAGGAACATTGCAAGCAGGCGCGCAACTGCAAGTTACACATGTATGGCACGATGTAGACCATATGTTTGAAGAATAATTTCCATTTGATATTGTGTAATAATTAGTAGCCATTGTTTTTTCATTGATTTGAGAAAAAACGGTGTTAACACTAACTACCAGCATAATACATAAATAGTGTCTTAAATATCTCACTTTTTAAATTGTTTTAGTTATATCAAATTTAGTAAAAAAATTGACATATGTAAGAAAAATACGAAAAACGTTAACTTTTTTTTGAACAATATTTATCTGTTTTTTTTAATATAGTTTATCAGAATCTATGAAATTATAAATATGGAGCTTTAAGTATGAAAAAGTTTCGCTAAAAGAGCAATTAGAAGATTTTTAATAATTATAGGAGTTTGCATTTATTAACACAATATCTTGAAATGAACTACTTGGAAGTTTATTTAAACGAAATTCTAAAACACATTTACCATCCCAATGTATTTTTGTTAGGATAAATTATTAATAAAAATGATGGGTGCTTTATATTTCAATCTTGTTAAACTGAAATCGGGTATTTCTCTTCCTTTTGAATTTTTAAAAAAAACGTTTGCTATCGTATTGTTTTTCCTGGCGTTTAATTTAAACGGTCAAACCGCGGTGAAAATTTCTACCGAAATTAAAGCTATCCCAAATGCTGTTACAGGTAAATTGGATGTTGAGTTTAAAAACGATACACAAGTAGATAATTTATTAGTCATAGTAACAGACAGTCTTGGGCAAACAATTTTTCTGGAAAACTTATACAGGTTCAATGGGCTTTACAAAAAAAGCATTGAACTTTCAAATAGAGGTAAAGGCTCCTTTACTTTACATGTTATTAAGGATGAAGAGCGGATCAATAAAAAGTTATCGTTGAAATAATTTTTAAATTAAGATATTGAAAACAGTATTAACCTTTTTATTGGTTGTATCCGCCATAATAGGCCGGGCGCAGTTAAAATCACTTGTGTATGATTTTGATGGTGCGGATATTGGTCAAACAGATTTGCCTGAAGGAGATTATGGATTTAGTGACCTTACCTATCAAACGGTGGCAAGTCCTTTACCATTTAATGATATGATATCTGACAGGGTATTAAAAGTTAATTTGAACTGGAACGCCAATTATGGGGTTTTCGGACGAGGGATTTCACGTTTTATTGAATTTAATCAGCAACAGGATATACTTAATTTTTATTTTTATAACCCTACATCCAATAACCAAAACGCTACTTTAACAGTGGCCTTGGCTGATGATGATAATCAAAGTAATGCTTTCGAAAACTCTTCAGATGATCAATGGGTAAAAAATGTGGTTATTTCAATGTCTTCAGGGTGGCAACTTATTTCGGTTCCGTTGAAGGATTTTACAGATGGTAATGCCGGCGGAAATGGAATTTTTGACATGGCATTTACACAGAATAACGGTATGTTGCTTTTCGCTGAATTCCGGTTTACAAAAAACACTTCAGGTTTAAGCAACCCTACTTTTTATCTGGATTTCATTAATTTTTCTGAAGGGGATCTGCCACATGGCGCTACAATTCTTGATCTTCCGCCAAAAAATGCAACTGATTATGCACGCCTTGGTGCTTTTGAATCCTATCCCTTTGGCGAGGAATATAAAATTCCTCAAC
>JANPOX010000483.1:0-3715 GCA_031428235.1 Bacteroidia bacterium
TAGAATTATATAAAAATAGTGGGGTATTGCTCTTTAAAAACAATCGCCTGAGTAACGGCGGTACCTTACAAACTCAAATGTTTTTACCTCGATTTTTTTGATTATGGTTTAATACCTCAAACACCTTAAAAAATTATTTAATATGAATAATAAACCCATTGATAGTAATATTACTTCAGGCGAACATAGATCTTTCTGGACAGAGTCTACTGAACCCTTAAAATTTTCGAAACTTAAGCAATCTCAAGAAACTGACGTATTGGTTATTGGCGGTGGAATTGCTGGTTTAACAACTGCTTACTGTTTGTTGAAAGCAGGAAAAAAAGTTGTTGTACTGGAAGACGGATACTTGGGTAGTGGCGAAACTGGTAGAACTACTGCTCATATAACCTGTGCATTAGATGATCGATACTATTACCTTCAAAAATTATTTGGCCTTGAGAAAACAACCTTAGTGGCAAACAGTCATATGTCTGCAATTGAATGGATTCAGAATACGGTAAAACTTGAAAATATAGATTGTAATTTTAAAAGAGTGGATGGGCATTTGTTTTTAAGCTCTACTGATGAAAAAAAATCTCTTGACCTTGAATATGAATCTACTAAACAAATAGGGTTGATTACCCGGATGCTTGATCATATTCCGTTTGTTAATGGGGAAGATAATAAATGGTGTATTCAGTTTCCGGGTCAGGGCCAGTTTCATATTATGAAATATTTAAAAGGCCTTTCCGATTCAATAATCAAGATGGGTGGAAAAATTTTTACTGAAACAAAGGCAGAAGAAATTTCAAAAAATGGCGCTAAAGCGAATGGCTTTTATGTAAAGGCTGATCATATCGTTGTAGCTACTAATACGCCTGTAAATGATTGGGTTACTATGCATACCAAGCAATGGCCGTATAGAACATATGTAATTGCCGGTAAAGTTCCAAAAGGAAGATTACCATACGCATTGTGGTGGGATACAGGAAATATGGAATCAAAATGGATTGTGGAACCCTATCATTATGTAAGAGTTGAACCTTATAACGAATTATTTGATTTATTAATTGCGGGTGGTGAAGATCACAAGGTTGGTCAGGCTGAGAGTGAACACATATCAGAACAGGATCGTTATTCTAAACTGTATGAATGGACAAGAAAACGTTTTCCGGAGATGAGGGAGGTAACGTATAAATGGTCTGGTCAAGTTATGGAACCAATTGATTCATTGGCATTCATAGGGAAAAATCCAGGCGATGAAAATATTTATATTATTACCGGAGATTCTGGAAATGGAATGACCTATGGTACATTAGGTGGGATTATAATTACTGATTTAATTACTGGAAGAAAAAATATTTGGGAAGAAACTTACAACCCTTCCAGGATTACACTTAAATCAGCCGGAGATTATATACATGAAGCTGCAAATATGACAGCGCAGTATAGTGATTGGTTAAAAAGTGGAGATGTTAAAAGTGTAGATGAACTAAAAACCTGTGAGGGTGGAATCTTAACCTCCGGATTAAAAAAAATAGCTGTTTACAGAGATCAGAATAATAAATTGCATTCCTGTTCTGCAATCTGCCCGCATCTTGGAGCAATCTTGAAATGGAATGCAGATGAGAAATCATTTGATTGCCCTGCTCATGGATCACGATTTACAACTGATGGTAAATTAATAAACGGTCCAGCTACTACAGATCTTAAATTATTTGAAATAAATGAAGAAGAAAAGCTAGGTAATTCAGAAGTTAATAACGTATAACTGATAATGAAGGGCAAATAGCTATAAATTTATGGATGTTACCGAATTTATAGTATATGAAGGAAAGCGCGTAGTAGTTTTACAAAAAAATCATTAAAAAAAATCCTATGAAAAAGTTTACATTCTTATCCATTGCTATGGTATGCGCTACGGTTTTAACCGCTCAGCCATCAGCGTCAACTAAAGAAACCACAAAAAAAGTAATTGTAAAAGAAGAAATAGGCAAGGAGCCTTATTTTATCGAAAGGTATTATGAAATAAAAGAAACCTATCCATCCCTGAAAAATCTGCATGGTGCCTTTGCTGCATCAACGATCAGCAAAGAAAAGTACATGGAAAGATATAATGGAATTAAAGCTTCATATCCTGACATGAAAAACGGATTTGATAATTACGCTGCTTCTGATTATTCCTTAGATGAGTTTGCTAAAAGATATTTTGAAATTAAAGATACTTATGCAACAACGTTAGGTAATTTTTACGGCGATTATGCTGGGTCAAAGAAAACCTTACCAGAATTCATTAAACGTTTTTATGAAATTAAGGATTCCTCTCCTGCAATGACTGATTCATTTGGACAGTATGCTGCATCAGACTATACCTTACCAGAATTTACTAAACGTTATTATGGAATAAAGGCGAGCAAAACAGGAGTTGATAATAGCAGCGTTGCAGATTATGCCGGGTCAAAAAATAAATTAGCAAAATAGATTACCTTCTAAATATAAAATTTAAATAAAAACCATCATTGACATAACTATCAATGATGGTTTTTTTTGTGGAAGGTGTTCTTGAAATTTCACTTTATTGTCTATTACAGATTATCTTCTTATAACAGGTAGATAACCATTATGATTAAAGTTTCGGCTAGTTAAAATACTCTATTAACGAAAAATATAATATTACTATCCCTTTGCTAATAGATTTGTATGTAAATAACCTTTTAATAATTATATTATGAAATCAACAAACTACTTTTCATTTAATACTTCAGTAAAAAGAGATAGAATTGACAAAAATAAAAAGTTTTGTTTATTATGTACGCTCCTGTTGCTTCAGTTTGGAACCTTATTTAGCCAAAATTTAGTGTATGATAATTTTGAAGGAAATAAATCTATACGATACGGGGAAAGATCAGGTACTTTGGATTCATTAGCCAAAAATCCAAAAATAGATTCAGTTAATAAAAGCACGAGGTGCGCGCTTTATACCCGTAACTCTTCCAAAAAGTTTGATAATATAAAGATGTCTCTTAATGGAAAATTAACAGGCGTAAACCAATATGCTACTTATCTTGGAATTCCTCCAAAACTTAAAATTAAAGTATTTACTACAGCACCAGCAGGAACATTGATAGAAATATTATTAGGAAGTAAAAATGGTAATAACGATTATCCGGCAGGAACAAACAGTCAATACCAAACATATACTACAAAAACAAGCGCATGGGAGTATCTGGAATTTAAATTTTCTCAAGTTCCGCAGGGAAGTGAAACTTCATTTGACCAAATAGATCAGGTTACATTATTATTTAATCCAAACTCTTCTACTTCTGACGCCTATTTTTTTGATGAAATAACAGGGCCAGGTTTATCAACAATCAAACAGGAGCCGATTGCTGCTCCATCAGAAGAGATAAAAAAATCGGAAACTGAAACACCAACACCAAAAAAAACAGAGGCACCTAAAAAAAATAGTACTCCAAAAAAAGAAACTACAAATAAAAAAGTTAAGTAAGTGTTAATTCTTTTAATCTATATCCGATCGAATTAATAAGCCATATAATAAAAAATCACGTTCTAATTTAAATAAAGAAAGATATGCACAGAAAAGAGAAATTTGCCTTCGGTTGGCCTGGAATTGATGCACGATGGACTACAAGCGCCAAAAGTGCCGTAGGGACTTCTTTAAATCCTAATAGTAAAGTATGGTATTCAATCAGCCATGGAATTTTAAATGAAA
>JANPOX010000484.1:0-1972 GCA_031428235.1 Bacteroidia bacterium
TAAATTACCATTGCCCAAAATAATTTTTACCTATTAAAAAACGGTTCCTGACGAATTCTAAAGAAATTCGTAAGACGGCACTATAACTTTATTTCCAAAGACTAGACCAGTTAATATTTGAACATTATCAATATGAAAATAAAATTACTGTCCTTCATACTGTTTTTCGTATCTATTGCAGCAAGTTTTGCACAGGTATATAATGGCGTTGGTGGAGCGATTAGCAATAATGGCTTAGATACCTATTTTAATTTAAGTGTATCTGCTCTCAGTCCGTCAACTCTTGACAGCACTTTTGGCTTGGAAGAAGTGTGCATAAACATAAGTCATCCGACAGATAACGAATTATATATTTTCCTTGAATCTCCATCAGGAACTATCGTGGAGCTTACAGATGGAGCACAATGTTCCGGTACAAATTATTCAGTTACATGTTTTAATAGTGGGGTAAATAACTCAATAACTTTGGGAACCGCCCCTTATAACGGAATTTTTAAACCTGTTGGCTACCTGGGCAGGTTTAATACGGGACAAGTGGGAAATGGAACATGGAAACTTATCATAAAAGATTATCTCGCTTTAGTGAATTCAGGAACTCTTGTGAGCTGGAGCTTGAAATTCAGTAATTCCCCTTCAAAGCCGGTAGTATTTAAATCCTCTAATTTGCCCATTGTAATTATTAATACCAACAATCAAACAATTGGGGATACAAAGATTTCTGTTAATATGGGAATTATTGACAATGGAAGTAGCCGAAATTATACAACAGATCCCTGGAACGGCTATAACGGGAAAACAGTTATAAAATGGCGCGGCAATAGCACGAAAAATCTTGAAAAAAAATCTTACTCTTTTGAAACACGCGACAATACAGGCAATAAAGTGAACGCTCCGTTGCTCGGTATGCCTGCGGAAAGTGATTGGAATCTTGTCGCCTATTATCAGGATAAAAGCATGGCCCGTATTTCGCTCACAAATCACATTTTTGAACAGATGGGACACTATGCTCCGCGATGGAGAAATGTCGAAGTCATTTTAAATGGAGAATACCAAGGAGTGTATTCGCTAATGGAAAAAGCAAGCCGAAACACCACCAGGATTAATATTGATAAACTAACGACAAGCGATAACTCGTTCCCTTATATTACGGGCGGTTATATTTTTAAAATAGACAGGGCTGAGGAACCAGGCTGGAGTTCTTTACTGCCCGGAAGCGGAACAACAAACCACTTTTTTTACCAGTATGTTTACCCTACTGATTCAAATATTACAATTCAACAAAAAAATTATATCAAATCCGCGTTGGATACTTTTGAAACCGTTATGAATTCGCCAACTTACTCAAGCACTACTACTGGTTATTCTAAATATCTGGACGTGAATTCCTTTGTTGATTTTTTTATTATGAATGAGTTAAGTAAAAATGTAGATGCTTACAAATTAAGCACCTTTTTGTATAAGGACAATTTTCTAAAAGGGGGCAAAATCCACATTGGCCCTGTCTGGGATTATGATCTTGGCTGGCATAACTGTAATTATGCAAACACTTTCGACCCTAATTATTGGCAGTATCAAATGCAAGATACCACTATCCCTACACCCACCTGGTGGAATAAATTTATGCAGGACAGTATTTTCGTTAATCAGGTATACTGTCGCTGGCATTCTTTAAGGCAAAATATTTTGAGTGTAAGTTATTTGAATAATTTCATTGATTCTTTATCCAACACGCTTAACGAATCTCAAGTAAGAAATTTTACCCAATGGCCTGTTTTGGGTGCATACATATATCCAAACCCTCAGAACCAGGCTTCTGCAAGTTATTCTTCTGAGGTCGCTGACCTGAAAAGTTGGATTGCCAGTAGAATTGCTTGGCTGGATAATAACATTCCTGGCCATTGTATTCTTGCAGGAATTAACACTGTTCCTAATGAAATAAATTCACTCAACGTTTATCCAAATCCATTTAACA
>JANPOX010000485.1:0-7246 GCA_031428235.1 Bacteroidia bacterium
CTTTTGTAGTTCTGATAAGAAAATTGAACTGGTAAAACATCAAGGCAAGCACTGCTAACTCCAATAAAACAATGGCTGCCATAAAGAAAAAAGTGAACGTGTCCAGACCACCGATTCTTCCATCGTCTTTAACCATCGCAATTGCAGTTTCCTGAGAGAACATAGAAAATGAAGAAAGAACAAGGATTAGCATGGTTACGATTTTAGTAATATCCGTTTTATCTCCTTCTTCTTTTTTAAACTTAGTGATCAGGTAATCACTGTTTGCAATATTTTTAAACGCACTGCTTAACGCTACGATCAGAATGGCCAATAGGATGATCGTTACCAGCAAAGTTAAGAACAGTGCATTTGAAAAATAGGTTGTACCGTTGGCGGAAGCCTCTCTCTGGCAGTATCCCGCAAAAGGAACTAACAGCAGAACGAAAGAGAGTTTTATTTTTTTTAGTGGATTCATGGCCATTAGTTTTTTTCGTTATTAGGAAGGTTGCTTAACTTATCGAAGTGCTTCTTATTTCCTCTAATGACATATAAGATCACTAATCCAAAGAATACAACAAACAGCATTAATGATACCAGGGGATAAATACCAATTCCGGTGATTGCTTCTAAATAGTTTCTGAATTTCATGTGAGTATGTATTAGTAGTTCGTTATTTTTTTTCTTTTGTTTTTTCTGATTTTATATCGGTGCCTAATCTTTGTAAATAAGCAATGAGAGCCACGATCTCACGATCTGGAAGTGTTTCTATGCCATCTTTTTTTAAATTAGCAGTAATCTCTTTAGCTTGTTTTTCCATATCGCTCAATGCTATTTTTTCATAGCCTTCAGGATAAGGAACACCTAAACGTTTCATTGCTTTTATTTTTGACATCGTTGAATTACCATCTAACTGGTCTTCCAATAACCACGGATACTGAGGCATGATTGATCCGGGCGACATTGATGTTGGATCAAGCATGTGATTGTAATGCCAGCTATCAGGATATTTACCGCCCTGTCTGGCTAAATCCGGGCCTGTACGTTTACTACCCCATTGAAATGGATGATCATATACAAATTCTCCTGCTTTTGAATATTCGCCGTAACGTGCAGTCTCACTTCTGAAAGGACGTATCATTTGTGAGTGGCAGGTATAACATCCTTCGCGTATATATATATCCCGTCCTTGAAGTTCAAGCGGTGTGTATGGCTTCACACTGGCAATAGTAGGAATATTGGATTTTACCAGGAACGTAGGAACAAATTCAATGATTCCACCAATAGCAACAACCACTAAACTTAGAACCATTAACTGAATAGGTTTGCGTTCGATCCAACGGTGCCAGTGATCTTTTGAATGAGCCGTATATTCCCCTTGTAAAGCAGGCGCCTCATCTTCTTCAATTTCAAGGAAGGTTCCCATTTTAATTGTTTTAATTAAATTGTAGGTCATTAAAATGGCGCCTATTAAATACAAGGTTCCACCAATAGATCTAGCGATATAAAAAGGAATCATTTTAGTAACGGTATCCATGAATTGCCATTTTAACTGACCTTCAGGTGTGAAATCTTTCCACATGGAGCTTTGCATAAAACCTGCCCAATACATTGGTATGGCATATAGTAAAATACCTAATGTGCCGATCCAGAAATGGGCGTTCGCCATTTTTTGAGAATATAATTTGGTTTGAAATAATCTCGGGATCAACCAGTATAAAATACCGAAGGTCATAAATCCATTCCAACCAAGGGCACCAACATGAACATGTGCTACGATCCAATCCGTATAGTGTGCAATGGCGCTCACACTTTTTAACGATAACATCGGGCCTTCAAAAGTTGCCATACCATAGGCAGTAACGGCCACAACCAAAAATTTTAAACCAACATTATCACGCACTTTATCCCAGGCACCACGTAGGGTGAGCAAACCATTGATCATACCACCCCAGGATGGAGCAAGAAGCATGATAGAAAAAACAACTCCTAATGATTGTGCCCAATCAGGAACAGAGGTGTATAATAAATGGTGAGGACCTGCCCAGATGTAAAGGAAAATCAAAGCCCAAAAATGGATAATGGATAAACGATAAGAATAAATTGGACGTTGAGCCATTTTTGGTAAGAAGTAATACATCATACCTAAATAGGGCGTGGTTAAGAAAAAAGCAACGGCATTATGTCCGTACCACCATTGAATTAAAGCATCCTGAACTCCGGCATACCATGAGTAGGATTTCCAGAAAGACACGGGGATTTCAACAGAGTTGACAATGTGCAACATGGCAACTGTTACAAAAGTGGCAATGTAAAACCAGATCGCTACATACAAGTGCCTTTCACGTCGGCGAACAATAGTACCAAACATATTCCAACCAAATACAACCCAAACCAATGTAATTAAAATATCAATCGGCCATTCCAGTTCAGCATATTCCTTACCAGTAGTTTTTCCTAATACCAATGTGATTGCTGCTAATACAATAATTAATTGCCATCCCCAGAAATGGATCTTGCTTAACAGGTCGCTAAACATGCGGGCTTTTAATAAACGTTGTAATGAGTAATAAACACCCATAAAAATACCATTACCTACAAATGCAAAAATCACAGCATTAGTGTGCACGGGACGAACTCTTCCAAATGTTGTATATGGTAAGGATAAATTAGCGGACGGTAAGTAAAGTTGAATAGCAGCGATTAAGCCAGCGAGCATGCCAACCAGACCCCATACGATGGTTGCATAAGCAAATAGTTTCACTGTTTTATTGTCGTACTGAAATCTTTGTAGTTCCATATTATTTTGTTTTTGTAGGTTGGGTCTTTATTTCTTTATCTTTTTCCTGGATGGTTGTATTATCAAAAAGTATTCTGACAGAAGGTGTATAATCATCCTCATATTGGTTAGTTTTCACTGACCAAATAAAGGCTATTAAAAACCCTATGGCAATCAGCAAACTTGCTCCTATCATGATAAATAATGCGCTCATTTTTTGGTTGTAAAATTACCAGTGTAAATGATGGTTAATTATGATGGCTGTCATGGTAAAAACTGACTTGTGTCATGTTTTTACGTTTTAATTTTTTTTCGTAAAATGTGCTCATTCCCGTCGTTAATAAAACGATACTGATAGAGCTCACGGGCATAAGGATTGCAGCTATTACAGGTTTCAAATCTCCCTGAACTGCAAAGTATAAACCAACAAAATTATAGATAACGGATAGTGCAAAACTTGAGTAAACAATGTGCTTTTGTTTCCGGCAATATAAAAGGAGTTCATCTAGAATAAAAAAACGTTCTCCAGACATTACCACATCGCAGGCAGGTGAAAAGGTATTGGTATTATCGTTAATAGCGATTCCGACATCACTTTGTTTTAGTGCTCCGGCATCGTTTAGACCATCACCAATCATCAACACTTTTTTACCTTTTTGTTGCAATGCTTTGATAACATTTAATTTGTCTTCAGGTTTCTGATTGAAGCGCATTTCTGAATTTTTACCAAATACAGTTTTTAAATAGAGTTCCTCAGTAGCATTATCACCCGATAAAATCTGGAGCGTAAATCGCTTCTTCAAAAAGCCAACAAGCTGTGAAAGCTCTTTTCGATAATTATTTTTAAGAACAAAATAACCAAGAAACTCATTATTAATGCTCACATATATTCTGCTTCCTTCTATTATTGATAGATTTTGTTTTCCCATTATAAATAAATAGGAGCCCATTTTTACCTCGTGATTATCAATCATCGCGAATGTACCATACCCTTTAATTTCATTATACTGTTTAACATTTAAGGATTTGTAAAACGGAAGGCAGGATAATACACCGCGACTAAGTGGATGATTGGACTGGCCTGCCAGTGATCGTATTAACTGATTTTGTTGATTGGAAAGTGTGGGGCCGTTAAAAAAAATCTCAGATTTGGTTTGTTCCGTAATGGTGCCCGTTTTATCAAAAACAATCGTGTCAATTTCAGTTATCCGTTCAATTACAGAAGCGTTTTTTACAAAGAATTGATATTTGTTTAGGATGCGAATCATATTTCCATTTGTAAAAGTTGAGCTCAGGAGTAGGGCGCAGGGACAAGCCACTATTAAAACCGAAGTTACCGCGGTCCAGATTTTTGAAGGATCATGAAATGCCCAGTAAGTGGCTGCGATGACGGCTACGGAAAATAGTGTATAGCTGAAATACCGACTGACGTGATGAATGAATGATTTTTTGGTTTCGTCCTTATCCTCTTTAAAAGTGTCGTTGTTCCATAATTGCGTTAAATAGCTTTGCGATATTTCTTTTACTACCTCGAGTTCAATAGCCCCGCTTGTTTGCTTACCTCCGGCATATACTATTTCGCCGATGGATTTTTCAACCGGGAGCGATTCACCAGTAACAAAGCTGTAATCGATTGTAGCTTTTCCTAAAAACAGAATCGCATCAGCCGGAATGATCTCATCATGGTGAATTTTAATTCTGTCACCTGGTTTTAAGTCTGCGACGGAGACCTGTTTTTCTGTAGAGTCTGATGCTATTACAACAACTCCTAATGGGAAATAGGACTTAAAATCACGATCAAAAGAGATGTTTTTATAAGTCCTGTTTTGAAAATATCTTCCTATCAGCATAAAAAATACGATGCCACTCATTGAATCAAGGTATCCGGCACCAAACTGAAAAAGAATTTCATATACGCTCCTTGAAAATGTAATTATAACTGCTAGAGCTATAGGAGCGTCGATATTTAAAAATTTTTGTCGGAGGCCTTTGTAACCTGAAATAAAAAAGTCAGATGCTGAATAAAAGAACACTGGTAGCGACAATGCCAGATTTAAGTAATTAAACCAGTGTTTCAAAGAGTTTTCCATTTTCCCGAACGAAAAATATTCAGGAAAACTAAGCATCATAATATTTCCAAAACAAAATCCTGCTATTCCAAGTTTTACAATGTGTGACGTATCTGTTTTTTTTATCTTCTTTCCATTGGAGTCATTTAAACTAATGTGTGGCTCATAGCCAATGAGGGCTAGTGTTTCAGCAACCTTTTTTAAAGAAGTCCGGTTAAAATCGTAAATAATGGTTACTTCTTTCTTTATAAAATTAACCTGCGAACGAATAACGCCGGAGTTTATTTTATTAAGATGTTCGAGGATCCAGATGCAAGAACTACAGTGCATCTGAGGTAAATAGAAGGTGATATGTTCCTGTAATTCGTCTTTAAAGTGAATTAGTTCCTTAGTAATTTTCTTATCATCGAGGAAGTCAAATTTACCTTGACGAACTGTCTGTTTTTGGTTGATTCCAGGTGCATTTTCAAAATCGTAATAGGAACACAGGTCATTACGATTAATAATTTGATACACTGTTTTGCATCCCTGACAGCAAAAATGTTTGTCCTGTACATTAAGGGTATCATCGTTACAATTTTCTCCACAATGGAAACATAAAATTTTGTTTTTGGTTTGCGGGACTGTGGTACTCATGCAATGACTTAATTTGCAACAAAATTCCTCAAAAGCTTTGTTTTACTATGTGAGTAGCATCATTAGCAAATATGACTTTCATCATATTTCAACCTATTTTATCCATATAAATTCGTTTTTGAATTATTTACTACCTTAGCTTTGAATAATATAGGAACTATAAAAATGGATACAAAAGAAGGTATTGATGCCCTGTTTCTTTACGCAACAGAGGGTATACTTATTACGAATGAAAAGGGTGAGATCGTGCGTATAAATCCGAGTGCTGAAAAATTATTTAAATATGATAAAGATGAACTTTTAGGAAAACAAATCGAAGTATTGATTCCGAAACGATTTTCTGCACATGAGAAGCACCGCGAAAACTTCAACGAACATCCACATGCCAGATCGATGGGTGCAGGAATGGAATTGTATGGGTTGAAGAAAGATGAAATGGAATTTCCGGTAGAGATTAGTCTAAGTCCGTACTCCAATGATGAAGGTAAATTTGTAGTAGCTTTTATTGTAGATATTACCTTGCGAAAACAAGCGGAAGAACGCAGGAGGAATTATTCGGCTGAATTGGAAAAGCAGGTAAAAAATAGAACCATGATTCTCGAGGAGGCTATTGAAGAACTTGAGAAAACAAAACGCGACCTTCATCATGCATTGGATAAAGAGAAGGATCTGAATGAATTGAAGAGTCGGTTTGTCTCGATGGCATCCCATGAATTCAGAACCCCTTTAACAACGATGATGTCATCACTTTCGTTAGTTACAAAATACGGTGAGCAAAATGATAAGGTTAATCAAAGTAAGCACGTGACTAAAATTAAAACATCGATTAATAATCTGACTGATATTTTGAATGATTTTCTTTCAGTTAGTAAATTGGAAGAAGGGAAAGTGGAAAATATGCCTGAGGAAATCAATGTAAAAAACTTTATATCAGAGGTGATTTTTGATATGAAATCAATGGCCACAAATGGACAGCAATTAGTTCAAGCGCATACAGGGAATGAGATTGCGAACATCGACAAGAAATTACTGAAGAACGTACTGTTTAACCTGATCTCCAATGCCATTAAATTTTCGCCTGAAAATGGGATCATTGACATCTCCTGTCAGGTATCACCTTCTAAGTTTAAATTAGTTGTGAAAGACAATGGTATTGGGATTTCAAAAGCCGATCAACAGCATTTGTTTGAGCGTTTCTTCCGCGGTCATAATGCTACACATATCCAAGGTACCGGACTTGGCTTAAGTATTGTGGCCAAATATGCGGAGCTCATGAATGGATCCATTGATTTTGAAAGCGAAGAAAATAAAGGAACTGCCTTTACGATGATCGTACCTCAATAAAAAAAACTAACACTATGAGCAAAAAAATATTATTGATTGAAGATAACCTGGATGTGCGTGAAAACACTGCGGAAATTTTAACTCTTGCCCAATACGAAGTTGTAACTGCTGTGAATGGCAAAGAAGGGGTTGAAAAGGCGCAAAAAGAGAAACCGGATCTGATTATTTGTGATATCATGATGCCTGTTTTAGATGGACATGGAGCGCTGCATTTGTTATCAAAGAATGAGGAGACTGCCGGCATCCCCTTTATTTTTTTAACTGCTAAAGCTGAACGAGGTGATTTTCGTAAAGGTATGGAAATGGGTGCAGATGATTATTTAACCAAACCTTTTGATGATGTGGAATTGTTAAGTGCCATTGAAATCCGTTTGAAGAAAATGACATTCTGAAAAAGGAATTCACTAAAAATTATTCCGGAATCAATTCTTTTATTAAT
>JANPOX010000486.1:0-4686 GCA_031428235.1 Bacteroidia bacterium
ACATGTGTAGCTGGTAACAGCTGCATAGGACAAACCTCTTGTGTTGTAAGGCCATGTAAACTCTGATCTTGTGGCGGCTCGTCACAATAACTTCGGTTATATCAGAGAGGGTAGGCTGCATAGATAAATGATGGGAGTCGTTTGCCGAAAGGCTTACGAAACAGAACCCGGCTTATAGAACCTGTTTTTATTTTTTTATTGTAAGCATGCTAAAACGCATAATCTACATATTCACTTTAGTTTTGTTATCAAAACTATCGTCTGCTCAATGTCCCCAGATATATGATTACCTGGGGAATTTAGTGAATAAACCTTATTTTATTGATTGCCAGGGAACAGGAGCTTACAACATGAATTTTGCGTCTAACACAGGTTGGGGAGCTTACACCATTGATTGGGGGGATGGCACAGCTACAAACTCTGGCGCATCTTACACGGCCAATTCATTGATTAATCACGTGTACAATTCTGCATCTCCTGATACGTTTGTAATTACACTAACCATTCCTTCTTTAGGATGCACACTCACAGGAATCAGTGTTATGGAAAAACCGGTGAACGCATCCATACAAATTCCTATTGGAGGAGTCACAACAGCCTGCACTCCAAAAGCATTAATATTTACAAACTCAAGTACGGATGTTTCAGAAACAACAGTATTTACCTGGAACTTTGGCGATGGAACTCCCTTGCAAACATTTAACTTTACTAATTCCGGTCAAACTATTTCTCATACCTATAATCCGGGAACTGTTAACTGCCAAACTGCCGTAACTCTCACTGCTAAAAATTATTGCACCTCCATTCCAACCATTGCCAATTTTAATCCCATCCAGATTTATGATAAAGATGATGCAAACATAACACCATCAGCTTTTATTAAATGCTGGCCTGATAATGTTTTCACCTACACTAATACCACCAATCGTAACTGTGTACCACAAGGAAATACTTTCCAGCGTCAGGAAAAATGGAACTTAGGAAATTACTGGGGATTAGGTTATGATTCGATAATCAACTGGAGGCCATGGCCACCAACTTCGCCCTTAACGGTTGCTTATCCTTCTTTGGGAACTTATACGGTGCAACTCAAGGATAGTAATCTTTGTGGAGTTGATATCCAGGTTCAATCCGTTACAATTTTGAATCCACCGGTTGCCGGATTGACTGCTCCACCCGGCCCTTTTTGTCAGGGAGCTGCTGTGACATTCACAAACGCAAGTGCTACCGGATATTCTTATAAATGGAATTTTGGAACAGGCGGAGGTTTTGTCATTAAACCTTTTGGTGCACAAACTTTTACTTATAACACACCGGGAACTTACACCATTTCCGTGATAGCACTGATTGTTGGTTCTGGTGCTGCCTGTACAGATACTGAAAAAGTTGTCATCTCTATTTTACCCAGGCCAACAGCTAATTTTGCAGTTAGTCCAAACAAAGGCTGCAACTCCATTACCGGAGTTACTTTCACTGATTTATCCACAAGCGCTGCTTTATGGAACTGGAATTTCGGGAATACTAATACGTTTAACGGACAAACTCCACCTTTACAAAACTACAACAGCGTAGGAAATTATGTAGCCTCTTTAACTGTTACAGCAGCTAATACCTGTATTCATACGTTTACCGCTCCAATAAGAGTTTACCAAACACCCGTTGCGGCGTTTACAGCTTCCAATGTATGTGCAGGTTCGCCTGCCTCTTTTATTGATAATTCCACATTCGCAGCAGGCGACCCAATTACAAGCTGGAGCTGGAATTTTGGGGACACCTCTCCAACTGCCACTACTTCTGTTCAAAATCCTGTACATACTTTTACTTCACAAAATACATATACCGTTCAATTTATAGCCAACACTGCTAATTGCAGTGATACTCTTTTACAAACCATTACCATCAACATTAAACCAACAGCTGATTTCACTTTAACACCGGTTAATGGCTGCCCTACTCTTACTGTGAATTTTTCAAACACCTCATCAAATGCAACTTCTTATAACTGGAATTTTGGAAACGGAAACACATCGCTTTCAACAAACCCTTCAGAAACATTTACCAACACAACTGGTGTTAATAAAAACTACACAGTTACACTCAACGCTTTTACAGCGGCCGGTTGTGCCAATACCCACACTGCAAGCGTGACTGTTTTTCCAAAACCTGTTACCTCTTTTTCAATAAATGCTCCAACAGGTTGTTCACCGGTAGCTGCTACCTTCACCAATACTTCCACGGGAGCTAGCGCTTATCAATGGACATTTGGTGATGCGTCCTCAAGCACTGCAACAACCTCTATCCTTTCTCATACTTATGTGAATTCAACGTTATTGATACAAACGTTCACTGCTCAACTGGTTTCTATCAGTACAAATGGATGCAGAGACAGTAGCTCTCTAACGATTACAGCCTACCCTCAACCTATTTTTAATTTTACAATGGTTCCAAACAATGGCTGTTCTCCATTGAATGTCAATTTTCCACCGGTGCTTGGTGCAGTTACCTATGAATGGGACTTTGGAGATGGAAGTCCTTTAAATTTTTCTCCTAATCCAAACCATGTTTTTACTAATACAACTACTGCTAATAAAACCTATACGGTTCAACTGATTGCATCCAATGCCTTTTCCTGCATTGATACTACTTATGGTTATCCGGTGGTTTTTGCAAAACCATTGGCAAACTTTGTCGTTACTCCAACCGCAGGATGCTCACCATTGGCAACGACTTTTTCTAACACAAGTATTTCCGCTTCCACGTATTTATGGAAATTCGGTGATAACACAACAGACTTCACACCTAACGCCAATCATATTTACACGAATCCAAGCAACACCAGTGATCAAACATTTACATGTAGTCTTGTTGCAATTTCCGCGAATGGATGCAGAGATTCATTAGACAAAACTGTTTTGGTGTATTATAAACCATTTGCTGTTTTCAGCAGCGATACCCCAAAATGCTTTTCCAAAACAATCAGCTTTACCAATAACACATCAGGGTCTATTGCTAACGCATGGAATTTCGGAGACTTCAGTCCAACATCATCAGCCCCTAATCCTGTTCACACGTATACAAATACTACATCATCAAACATCACTTTCACTGTTCAGTTAATTGCAACAACAGCGGCGGGCTGTAAAGATACAACCCAGGGTTACACTGAGATCTACTCTAAACCAATCGCTTCTTTTGCGATCACACCAACAGTTTCATGTTCTCCGTTAAATACAAGCATTACCAATTCAAGTTTGTTTGCTACTTCTTATCTATGGAAATTTGGAGATGGTAATACGGATATAACCTTCAATACAACACATACCTATATTAATTCAAGTAATACCGTTAATCAGTCATACAACTGCACATTACTCGCGTTAAACTCAAACGGATGTATTGATTCTATTTCAAACCAGGTAACAGTTCTAAATAAACCAAAAACAAATTTTATAGTGGACACACCCGCTTGTTCGCCCAAAATTTTAACCTTCACCAATACCTCACAAGGCGCAGCAAGTTATAACTGGAATTTTGGAACCAGTACTTCCATCAATACAAATGTATCTATTGCATTTACAAATACCACCACCACTAACCTCACGCAAACTGTTCAGCTGATAGCTAATACGCTTAACAGTTGTAAGGACACCTTTATGATACCAATCATTATTCATCCAAAGCCTGAATTTACTATTGTAGCATTGCCTGATAGTGGCTGTTCACCTTTAATGGTTAATTTTCCTTCCATATCTAACGTTGTAAATTATCAATGGAATTTCGGTGATGGAAATATATCTACTTCAAATAACCCAACAAATAGTTATTATAATAATTCACAAGCTACAAAAACATTCAGCGTTCAGTTAATTGGTATAAATAGTTATGGTTGCAGAGATACATCCTTAAAGATCATTAAAGTATTTGCAAGCCCTATTGCTTTGTTCCAGGCAAATCCCACTCTTGTGTATGTTCCAACATCAGCAGTTCAATTAACCAATCTTTCTTCTGGTGCTGTTAGTTACTATTGGAATTTAGGAGATGGCAATACTTCCACCCAAACCCATCCTTCCTATACCTATCAGAATGCGGGCGAATATCAAATTTTTTTAGTGGCAACCAATAGCAAAGGTTGTGCCGATACTTTTAATTTGCCAACAAAAATAATTGCTGAAATAGAAAGCACCATCGAAATTCCAAATGCATTTTCACCAAATCCTAATGCAAGTAATGGAGGTTTGTTTAATGCAACTGATGTCAATAATGATGTTTTTCACCCGGTATTAAAAGGCATTGATAAATATGAATTAAATATTTTTTCAAGATGGGGAGAATTATTATTTGTTTCTAAAGACATTACCATTGGATGGGACGGATACTACAAAGGAGCTTTGTGCACACAGGATATTTACATTTGGAAGATTACTGCCACAACCCTTGATGGCAAAAAAATAAATAAAACAGGGGATTTACTTTTATTAAGATAATATGAAATTACTTTTACAGATTACACTTTTTTTAATTGCTACACAGCTGTTCGGACAAGCAAAGGTCACTACTAAGCAATATTCTAAAGATTTAAAATTAGCTAACGCTGCGTTTGAAATGGAAGATTATTTAGAGGCAATTACTTTATATAAAAAAGTATTAGCTGTTGATCCTAACCATGAAACAGCAAATCTTAATTCT
>JANPOX010000487.1:0-3393 GCA_031428235.1 Bacteroidia bacterium
GCGCTCAGGTTACCAACCAACTGAGAATTCTGTTTTAAGAATAGACCTGAATGGTGATATCAAAGAAAGGGGTGTTAAAAATCCTTTCGGTGATCTTGATCTTGGCCCATTTATGCCTAAGGCTTCAATAGGCTTAAATGATATTATTGATAATTTGAAAAAAGCAAAAGATGATAAAAATATAAAAGGGATTTATTTAGAGATCAGCGATCCCGTTGCGGGCTTTGCCACATTGGAAGAAGTGCGCCATGCTTTGCTTGATTTTAAAACATCAGGTAAATTTATTTATGCTTATTCTGAAACCTATTCACAAAAGGCATATTACCTGGCAACAACTGCTAATAAAGTTTATCTGAATCCTCAGGGAGGTATGGAAATTAAAGGTTTAAGTTCTCAATTAATGTTCTTTAAAAAAATGCTTGAAAAGCTTGATCTTGAAGTTCAGATCTTCAGACATGGAAAATTTAAAAGCGCCATCGAACCATTTATGCTTGATAAAATGAGTGAGGCAAACCGTTCACAGGTTGAAACTTACTTAGGATCATTATGGAATCATATGACAACAGGTATTGCTAAAAGCAGAAATATTACGGTGAAAGATATAAATGACATGGCTGACCATTTATCAATCAGAAGTCCGGAAGACGCTTTTTCTCACAAGTTGGTAGATGATTTGAAATATGAAGACGAAGTATATAGCCTTATCAGGAAGCAAATTAATTTAGGAGAAAGCGATAAAATTCATTTCGTATCATTGGATGATTATTCAGATGCATATAGTAAATCAAAATTATCAAAAGATAAAATTGCAGTGATCTACGCCGTAGGTGAAATTGAAAGTGGCGATGGTAATGATGATAAAATCGGCAGTGATCGCATTGTGAAAGCCATTCGTGATGCGCGTTTGGATAAAAATGTAAAAGCTATTGTACTTCGTGTTAACTCACCTGGTGGAAGTGCCCTGGCTTCTGATGTCATATGGAGAGAAACTGTTCTGGCTCAAAAAACAAAACCTTTTATCGTTTCTATGGGAGATGTAGCTGCAAGTGGTGGTTATTACATTAGCTGTGCAGCGGATCGAATTTTTGCGCAACCTAATACTATTACAGGTTCAATTGGTGTATTTGGAATGATTCCGAACGTACAAAAAGCTTTATCTGAAAAATTAGGAATTACCATCGACACAGTCAATACTAATAAACATAGTGATGTAGGAACTATTTTACGCGGCGCAACATCCGACGAGTATCAATACATACAGCAAAGTGTTGAACATATTTATGATGTGTTTATTTCTAAAGTGGCACTTGGAAGAAAAACGTCCAAGAATTCGATTGACAGTATAGGGCAGGGAAGAGTTTGGAGTGGGGCAGATGCAATAAAAATAAATCTGGTAGATGAACTCGGTGGCATTAATGATGCTATTTCTTACGCAGCAAAACAAGCTAAAATAACCGATTATAAAATCATGGATCTTCCCAAACAAAAAGACCCGTTGCAGGAATTACTGGGACATACTGAAGAAGAAATGGAAACCCGTGTCATGAAAGCTAATTTAGGCGATCAGTATATATATATGAGGCAGTTAAAAAATGTATTAAATCTTAAAGGCATTCAGGCACGCTTGCCTTATGAGATGATCATCGAGTAAGAATAATTAGATTTGTTATTTAAAAATCCGTCTTTTAGGCGGATTTTTTGCTTTTAAAGTATTTGGTTTTGAAGTGCTAACATTTTTTAAGAATTGTATTCCCGAAAAAGTGTTTTTAATACCTATTTTCACTAAAAATTAAATGATTATGAAGCCGTTATTCGCACTTTTATTCTCCTTATTTGCATTGCAAACTTTTTCACAAAACGCTTTGAAACCTGTTACCTGGGATGTTTCTTATGTTGAGAAATCAGCAACAGAAGGTGAGATTATTTTTAAAGCAATGATTGAAAAAAAATGGCATATCTACTCACAGCGTCCTACGGATGTTGGTCCTATTCCAACATCTTTTACTGTAAGTCCGAATGACGCTTTTGAATTAATAGGTAAAACAGAAGAAATGGATGCACATGAAGAATTTGTGGCTGCTTTTGATGCAAAAGTTTTTGTGTTTTCAGGAGAAGCAGTTTTTAAGCAAAAAATAAAGCGCAAGAGTCTTAAAACCATTTCCGTAAATACTTCTTTGGAATTCATGACCTGCAATGATGTTCAGTGTTTGCCGCCATCCACATTAAATTTTACAGTACTGATTCCTGAATCAACCGGCAAAAAATGAGGATTTAGGAATCTCATAATTATATGAGTTTAATTGTAAACTCAACGCTTTCTTTTAAAATTTGCCCTATTTTTACCAAACAAAACAATTCTATGCTCAAAAAAATATTTTCCCTGGTTATTTTACTTTTCACAAGTTTCGCTTTATTAAAGGCACAGGATGCTCCGGTGCATTTCAAAATGTCAACCAAAAAAATATCAGAATGTGAATACGATCTTCAGTTCAATGCAACCATAGATGCGCCATGGCACATGTACTCTTTGGTAAAGGGAGCAGAGGATGGACCAAATCCAACGGTATTTTCATTTACAAAATCTGCGGATTATGAATTGGTTGGCAAAACAACTGAAAGTAAGACGATTAAAGAATTTGATAAATTATTCGAAATAAATGTTCAGTATTTTAAACATACGGCTACTTTCACACAACGCATTAGATTAAAAACAGATAAAAAAGTTTCCATTAATGGGAAATATGAATTTCAGGCCTGCACCGAAGAAAAATGTATTTTTCCACCGGCAGATGATTTTGAATTTCAATTACAGGGAAGCACTTCGTGTTTGGGTTCTCCAACTTCTACCAGTTCGTCATCAAGTATCGAAACAAGCAGTAGTGTAAAAGAAGCTAATTGTGTTTGCGACACGCAAGCTATTTTATCTTCAATTCATGCAAAGGATTCGCAATCCGGTATGCAAATAGAATCTGTTGCCCCTGTTATTAAAGAAGCGCCTGCTCCACAGGAAGAAGAACGTTCTTTTTGGGGAATTTTTATAGCAGGATTTATCGGCGGTTTGGCTGCTTTGCTAACGCCCTGCGTTTTTCCTATGATCCCAATGAATGTGAGTTTTTTTACAAAGCAAAGTAAAACCAAAGCACAGGGAATCCGTAACGCGTTGCTGTACTCGGTTTCTATTATTGTTTTATATGTTGGTTTAGGCTTAGGTGTTACGTTAATTTTCGGAGCAGGGGCTTTACATTCTTTATCCACAAACGTATGGTTCAATCTTGCTTTCTTTTTATTGTTGTTGATTTTTGCGATGTCTTTCCTTGGGGCTTTTGAAATAACATTGCCAAGCAGCTTTGTAAATAAGATCGATGCTAAATCTGATAAAGGTGGTTACCTGGG